>JAEYUT010000265.1 GCA_023432305.1 Actinomycetes bacterium | reverse complement strand
GGTCTGAGCCGACGGGGTGCTCGTCATGCGACAGGCCGCGCGCTGCACGTTCGGTCAGTCGCATCCTGCGGCTGTCGCCGCGCGATAGCCTGAGAGCCGCGCGCGTTGAGTGACGCGTCAAGTCGTGCCTGGGAGGCATCGTGTCAGTCCCCCCCGTCGACGGCGTGCCGTACGACACCGCCTCGATCCCGCTTCCACCGCACACGAGCGATTCCCGCAGGCGCCACGACCGCATCTTCACCGCGCCGTTCGTGCTCGGCTGGTTCATCAACTTCGCCCAGTACTTCGTCTACTACCTCCTGGTGACGACACTCGCCGTGTACGCGATGACCCGCTTCGCCGCATCGGACGCGGAAGGGGGACTCGCCTCGAGTGCCTTCATCATCGGCGCGACCGCCACTCGTCTCTTCGCGGGCGGAATCGTCGACGCCCTGCCGCGTCGACGGCTTCTGCTCATCGTCCTGCTGATCGGATGCGCGGTCTCGGGGCTGTACCTGATCGCCGACACCTTCGCGATGCTCGTCGCGGTCCGAGTCGTCCACGGAGCCACCTTCGCGATCGCGTCCACGGCGAGCATGTCACTGGCGCAGTCGGTCGTCCCCGAGCGGCGGCGCGCTGAAGGCACCGGATATCTGGCGCTCAGCTCGACGGTGGCCACCGCCGTGGGGCCGGCGCTGGGACTGCTGCTGGTGGGCGTCTCCACCTACACGGTGCTGTTCTGGTGTTCGCTCGTCATCGGGATCACGGGGCTCGGCCTCGCTCTCTTCGTGCGTGACGAACGCGACCTGCTTCCTCGCGAACGACGGGGGCTTCGGATCGCCTGGCGAGGCGTTCTCGCCCCCAGCGTCGTGCCGATCGGGCTCTTCATGATGCTCATCGGAGCGGCATATGCCGGCATCGTCACGTATCTGAACGCCTTCGCGATCGAGCGCGACCTCCTCGCCGGCGCTGGCCTCTTCTTCGTCGCCTACGCGACCATGATGTTCGCCGGTCGTCTGGTTCTCGGTCGACTGCAGGACCGCCGCGGAGACAACACGGTCGTCTATCCGGCCATTCTCATCATGGCCGCCGCCGCGCTCGCGATCGCCGGAGCGACCGAGGACTGGCATGTCGTCGTCTCAGGCGCGCTGTGCGGGCTCGGCTACGGTTCGCTCATGCCCGCCTCGCAGGCGATCGCCGTCCACTCGGTCCCGCCTGAGCGGATCGGCACCGGACTGTCGTCGCTCTTCCTGTTCACAGACATCGGCTTCGGCATCTGCCCGGCCCTTCTCGGTCTCGCCGTCGGCGGCTTCGGGTACGGATGGACGTTCGCCGGCCTCGCCGGAGTGACTCTTCTCGCCGGCGTCTGGTACATCCTGGTGCATGGACGCAAGGACGTCGCCCAGCGCGGGCGGTTCGCGTCCTGACGGCGGTCGTCGCGTCCGGGCTGCGGACGCCCCTGCCATAAGACTCTGCCCTCATCTCTGCGGACGGGGGAGGCTCGCTCCGTGAGGGACCGCATGTGCGCGTCCGCACCTCTGCTGTCGTATTCGCAGACATCGAAGGAGTCTCCATGAAAGCCGCAGTCGTCACCTCGTTCACGGAGCCGCTGGAGGTCCAGCAGCGGGACATCCCGGAACCGGGTCCCGGCGAGGTCCTGATCCGGCTGGAGACGTGCGGGCTGTGTCACACCGACATCCACGCCGCGCATGGAGACTGGCCCGTCAAGCCGAGCCCTCCGTTCGTCCCCGGGCATGAGGGCGTCGGAATCGTCGAGAAGCTCGGCGAGGGGGTGACGTCTCGAACCGTCGGGGAGCGTGTCGCGATCCCGTGGCTGGGGTATGCATGCGGTGAGTGCCGTTACTGCATCGACGGGCGGGAGACTCTGTGCGAGAGCCAGCGCAACTCCGGCTACTCCGTCGACGGAGGCTTCGCCGAGTATGCGGTCGCCGCGGCGAAGTACGTGGTTCCCGTCCCCGACGGCGTCTCCTCGTTCGACGCCGCCCCGCTCACGTGCGCGGGAGTGACCACCTACAAGGCGCTCAAGGTCGCTCACATCGAACCCACTGAGAAGGTGGCGGTGTTCGGCATCGGGGGGCTCGGGCACCTGGCGGTGCAGTACGCCCACATCATGGGCGGCTCGGTGATCGCGGTGGATGTCGAGGATGTGAAGCTCGACCTCGCTCTCGACCTCGGGGCCGAGCACGTGGTGAACGCGGCGAAGGTCGATCCGGTCGAGGCGATCCGGGAGCTCGGGGGAGCGGACGTCGCGGTCGTGCTCGCCGCGTCGCCGCGGGTGTTCGAGCAGGCGTTCTCCTCGCTCAACCGCGGCGGGCGTCTGATCTGCGTCGCACTTCCCGCCGAGGAGCAGATGACCGTGTCGATCTTCGACACCGTCCTCAAGGGGATCTCGATCATCGGTTCGATCGTGGGAACCCGCCAGGATCTGGCAGAGGTGTTCGCGCTGCACGCGTCTGGGCGAACGCGCGTCATCGCGGAGTCGCGCTCGCTCGACGAGGTCAACGACGCGATCACCGACGTCCTCGCCGGCGCGGTTCCCGCACGTCTCGTCTTCGAATACTGAGGTCCGCGCGTGTGTGCTGACTCGCGGACAGACGGACACCGCAGAGACGTCCTTCATTCCACGGCGGGAGGCTGAGATGGCCACCCTGTCCGCACGCGAAGTGCGCAGAATCGCCGAGGCGCGCAGCCCCTGGTGCATCAGCATCTACGGCGATGCCGAAGCCTGGTTGCGCGGCAACCATCCGACCGAGCACGCGCGGGCTCAGATCCGGGCCGCGATCGATGGGCTCCGCGAGGCGGGCGCACCCGGACCGATCGCGGACGCCGTGCGCGAGCAGCTGGAGCAGCTCACGAGGCCGTCTGCCGTGCACGCCCCGATCGACCCGCGCGTCGCGAGCGTGGGCATCTTCGCCACGGCGGATCACACGGAGATGGTGCCCTTGACGACGGCACCCGCGCCGTGGGTCGGCGTCAGCGATCGCTTCCTCATCGGGCCGCTCCTGGAGGGTGTGCTCGCCCTGCAGCCCCCGGCTCTGGTGCTGGCGGCGTCGGAGGATCGCGTTCGACTGATCGACTCGGCCGCGCATCCGGCCGCCGTGATCGACGTGCCCGGTCTCCCGCGCGACTTCCGCAGCTCCACCCATCTCGATCTCGCTGAAGACCGGGACGCCTTCGCCCATCTGCGCAAGTCGGAGGATCCGGACAATCGCTTCCGCGAGTACGCCCGTGATATCCACCATGCGGTCGAGCCGGTCAGGCGCGCGCTGGACGCGGTGCTCGTCCTCGTCGCCACTCAGCCGCTCCTCAGCGCGCTCGAAGCGACCGCGCCCGCCCCGGAGGAGATCATCGGCCACGTCGGCGGCAACCACGATGATGATGCCCCGGAGCAGGTCGCCGACCTCGCGGAGACGGTGATCCGGCAGCATCGAGCGCAGGTCCACCGGGCGGAGGTGGAGCGGCTGGCCGAGTCGCCTCCCGACATGGTCGTCCGCGGCCTCGAGGCGGTCGAACGGGCTGTCACCGAAGGGCGGCTGGACACGCTCTTCATCGACACCGAGTGGCGTTCGCCCGCGGTGGCCGGCGCGCCGCCACACGACCGGGCCGACGAGCTCATCCGGCAGGCACTCGCAACGGACGCGAGCGTGGTCCCCGTCCGCTCCGATTCGTCGACAGGCGCTGAGTCAGTCGCCGGAATCCTCCGCTATCCGGCCTCGAGCTGAGAGCCACGCACGAGGGCCCGCGCGGGCAACGGAGAAAGCCCCCCGACTTCCTGCATCGTGCAGGAAGTCGGGGGGCTTTCGTCACTCGTGAGGATCAGACCCCGAAGTACAGCTCGTACTCGAACGGGTGCGGACGCTGCGCGAAGGGAGCGAGCTCCTTGGTGCGCTTGTAGTCGAGCCACGTGTCGATGAGGTCCTGCGTGAAGACGCCGCCCTCGAGGAGGAACTCGTGATCGGCCTCGAGCGCATCGAGCGCGTCGCCGAGCGAACCCGGCAACTGCGGGATGCCGAGCGCCTCCTCCGGAGGAAGCTCGTAGAGGTCCTTGTCGATGGGCTCGTGCGGCTCGATCTTGTTCTTGATGCCGTCGATGCCGGCCATCAGGAGCGCGGCGAACGCGAGGTACGGGTTCGACGACGAGTCGGGTGCGCGGTACTCGATGCGCTTCGCCTTCGGGTTGGTGCCCGTGATCGGGATGCGGATCGACGCCGAGCGGTTGCCGGCCGAGTAGACCAGGTTGACGGGCGCCTCGAAGCCGGGAACCAGACGGTGGTAGGAGTTCACCGACGGGTTGGTGAACGCCGCCAGCGCGGGCGCGTGCTTGAGGATGCCGCCGATGTACCAGCGCGCGATGTCCGAGAGGCCTGCGTAGCCCTGCTCGTCGTAGAAGAGCGGCTTGCCCTCGCTCCAGAGCGACATGTGCACGTGCATGCCCGAGCCGTTGTCGCCCATGAGGGGCTTCGGCATGAAGGTCGCGACCTTGCCCCACTCGAGCGCCGAGTTCTTGACGACGTACTTGAACTTCAGGATGTCGTCGGCTGCGTGGACCATCGTGTCGAACTTGTAGTTGATCTCGCCCTGGCCGGCGGTGCCGACCTCGTGGTGGC
>JAEYUT010000183.1 GCA_023432305.1 Actinomycetes bacterium | reverse complement strand
CGACGGGGGTGACCGGGATGGGCGGCACGTGCGCGAATGGCGACTCGAACACGGGCAGCGACGTGTCGGCGGAACTGGTCGGCTCGGCGGGTGCGGGTTCCTCGGCCTCGGACGAGGGCACCTCGACCGACTCGGGGTCCGCGGCGACGATGTCGGGGGCGACGAACTCCGTGAAAGCAGGCGTGGGCGGCACCGGGACAGGCGGGAGGTTCACCGTCGGACTCTCCGAGGCAGCCTCAGCAGGGGGCGACGCGACACCCTCCGCGGGTGCCGACGCAGCCTCCGCGGGCGGGGGCACGTCGGTGTCGACCTCCTCCGGGTCAGGACGAAACCCAGGATCGGAGTTGACCACGGGGATCGTGATCGGACCCGTGTACATCGCCATCTGGGCTGCAAGGGCGGCGGCGAGCTCGTCATCGCTGTGCGCGCGGGGGGTGTACGGCGGAGGGTACGCGGAGCCGGGAGCGGCAGAGTCCGCAGGAGCAACCGGATCCGAGTCCGCACCAGAGCCGTTCGGCACGTCGGTCATAGTCGGAAGTCTAGGCCTCCTCGACTACGGAGCGAAGGAGGCGCCACCACGAGGATCACGATTCCGATCAGGATCGCGGTGATGCCCGTCCAGCCGAGCACATCCAGGCGCTCCCCCACGATCACCACCGCGAGCGTGGTCGCGATCACCGGTTCGAGCAGTGCGATCGTGGCGACCATCGACGAGCGCAGGGTGCGCAGCGCGGCCCCGACGAGCAGGTAGGCGAGGAACATCGGGCCGAGCGCGAGATAGGCGAGCAGCCCGAGCGAGCGAGGCTCGTCCACGATGGCGGCGCCCCCCGAGAGCAGCACCGGCATCAGCAGGAGACCACCCACCCCGAACATCGCCCCCATGACGCCGCGGGAACCGTGACCCTGGCTGATCGCGCGCGACGAGGCATAGGTGTAGAGGCCGTAGGCGACACCTGCGAGAAGACCGATGAGCACTCCCGCGACGACGCCCTCGGCCGCCGCACCGGGCCCGGCGTGGGCGCCGAAGCTCAGCAGGATCATGCCTCCGAGAGCGAGCGCCGTCGCGAGACCCCAGCGCACGGTGAGTCGGTGACGTTCGAACGCCCACTCGAGAACCGCGGTGACGATCGGACCGGAGCCGAGGGCCACCACGTTGCCGATCGCGACACCCGCGAGGTCCATCCCCGTGTAGAACGCGAGCGGGTAGATGACGACGCCGAGTGCACCCAGGAGCACCCATCGTCGTGCGCGCGGATCGCGGAGCACGCTGACCGAGGAACGCGCGGCGCACACGAACAGGAGAAGCCCGCCCACACCCATCGTCGCGGCGCCGATGGTGAGCGGCGATACCGCCCCGGGAAGCAGACTCGCGACCGTGCCCGTGGTGCCCCACAGCAGCGACGCGCCCGCGACAGCCGCGACAGCGCGCGGACGACTCGTCCCCATGTGGGCCCTGAGGGACTCGAACCCCCGACATCCACGGTGTAAACGTGGCGCTCTAACCAACTGAGCTAAGAGCCCTGACGCTTCGATGCTATCGCCGGCGAGCGTAGGCTCCGAACGTGGCGCGAGCGCACTCGCACGACCGAAGCAGGCCAGAGCACCGCTGGCCCGTGGTGATCGCCGTGTCGGCGGCACTCGTCCTCTATCTCCTGCAGCCCTCGCTCATCCCCGGCTGGCTGCAGTGGACCGTGGTGGGGCTGTGCGCAGCGACCATGGTGGCGCTCGTCTGCTACAACCCCCGCCGCCTCAACCGACAGTCTCGCGTGTCGCGCGCCACATCCGTGCTGCTCGCGTTCGTCCTGCTGTCCGCGAATCAGCTTGCGCTCGCCGGTCTCATCCTCGACCTCGTGAGCACCCGGCCGACGGACGGGCCCGGCCTCCTCGTCGACGCGCTGCAGGTGTGGACGACGAACGTGATCGCCTACGCGATCGTGTACTGGGAGCTCGATCGAGGAGGACCGGTGGTGCGCGGCAGAAGCGAGCGCGGCGCACTCCCCCAAGCGGCGTTCCGCTTTCCGCAGGACGAGAACCACGATGCCGTGGCGGAGGTCGCGGCCACGTCGTCGAAGACCGGCGGCTGGCGACCGGAGTTCGTGGACTACCTGTACGTGTCCGCGACGAACGCCATGTCGTTCAGTCCCAGCGACACCATCCCGCTCGCGCGGTGGGCGAAGTCGCTCATGCTCGTCGAGGGGTTCTCGGCCTTCGTCATCCTCGCGCTCGTGATCGCGCGCGCGGTGAGCGTGCTCAGCAGCTGAGCACGCTGCTCAGGCGGTGAGCTCGCGCACCTCGTCGATCGCGGCCCGATAGGCCTCGAGATCACGCGCCTCACCAGGAGCGGTGATGAACGAGGCGCGGATGATGCCCGCACGATCGATGACGAACGTGGCGCGGTTCGCGAAGCCCTTCTCCTCCAGGAACACGCCGTACTCCTTCGCCACGGCGCCGTGCGGCCAGAAGTCAGCCAGGAGCGTGAAGTCGTACCCTTCCTGGTCCGCCCAGGCGCGCAGCGCCGCCTTCGAGTCGACCGAGATGCCGATCAGCTCGACGCCGTTCTCCTGGAAGAGGGAGAGATTGTCGCGGAGCTGGCACAGCTCGCCCGTGCACGTGCTCGAGAACGCGAGCGGGAAGAAGACGAGGGCGACCGCCTTGCGGCCGCGGAAGTCGCTCAGCCGGATGTGCTCGCCGAACTGATTGGCGAGGTCGAAGTCGGGAGCCTGCGTGTCGTTTTCCAGAGCCACGAGGAGCGATCATACGCGCGACGCGCGCGACTGGCAGAAATCGCGTGCGCACGCGAACGCGCCTGCGCGTGGGAGCGCACGCCTCCTGCGGCGTCTAGACTCAACCTCGGCCAGACACGATCAGGAAGAGGTCAGCGGTGACGGTTAACGACCAGGACCCGTACTCGGTGCACAACACCGATCAGGATCCCGAAGAGACGGCTGAGTGGCAGGAGTCCCTCGACGCCCTCGTCGACGAGAAGGGCCGTGCCCGCGGTCGCGAGGTGATGCTCAGCCTGCTGAAGCGCTCGAAGGAGCTGCACCTCGGCGTGCCGATGGTTCCCACCACGGACTACATCAACACGATCGCGACCGAGAACGAGCCCGAGTTCCCCGGCGATGAGGAGATCGAGCGTCAGTACCGTCGCTGGATCCGCTGGAACGCGGCGGTCACGGTGCACCGTGCGCAGCGCCCCGGCATCGCCGTCGGCGGACACATCTCGACGTACGCCTCGAGCGCCTCGCTCTACGAGGTCGGCCACAACTGGTTCTTCCGCGGCCAGAACCACCCGTCCGGCGGTGACCAGGTCTTCTACCAGGGGCACGCCTCCCCCGGCATGTACGCACGTGCCTTCCTCGAGGGCCGCCTGACCGAAGCGGATCTCGACGGCTTCCGCCAGGAGAAGTCGCGCGCACCGCACGGACTGAGCTCGTACCCGCACCCGCGTCTGATGCCCGACTTCTGGCAGTTCCCGACCGTGTCGATGGGGCTCGGTCCGATCAACGCCATCTATCAGGCGCAGAACAACAAGTACCTCACCAACCGCGGCATCGTGGACCGCTCCGACAGCCGCGTCTGGGCGTTCCTCGGCGACGGCGAGATGGACGAGGTCGAGAGCCGCGGTGCCCTGCAGTGGGCCGCGAACGAGAAGCTCGACAACCTGACGTTCGTCGTCAACTGCAACCTGCAGCGACTCGACGGACCGGTGCGCGGCAACGGCAAGATCATCCAGGAGCTCGAGAGCTTCTTCCGCGGTGCCGGATGGAACGTCATCAAGGTCGTCTGGGGCCGCGAATGGGACGACCTGCTCGCCCGCGACACGACCGGCGCGCTCGTCAACCTCATGAACGCGACGCCCGACGGCGACTACCAGACCTACAAGACCGAAGACGGCGGCTACGTCCGCGAGAACTTCTTCGGCCGTGACCCCGAGGCGCTCAAGCTCGTCGAGGGCTACAGCGATGAGCAGATCTGGAACCTCAAGCGCGGTGGTCACGACTACCGCAAGATCTACGCGGCCTTCAAGGCGGCTGTCGAGCACGAGGGCCAGCCGACCGTCATCCTCGCGAAGACGATCAAGGGCTACGGCCTCGGCAAGAGCTTCGAGGGACGCAACGCGACCCACCAGATGAAGAAGCTCACCCTCGACAACCTGAAGCAGTTCCGCGACGAGCTCCGCATCCCGATCACGGACGCCCAGCTCGACGAGAACCCGTACCTGCCTCCGTACTACCACCCGGGTCAGGACGATGTCGCGGTGCAGTACCTGCAGGAGCGTCGCTTCGAGCTCGGCGGCTACCTGCCCGAGCGCCGGTCCAAGTACGTCGACATCTCGCTGCCCGAGCAGAAGTCGTTCGACGTGGCCAAGAAGGGCTCCGGCAAGCAGGAGGTCGCCACCACGATGGCGTTCGCCCGTCTGCTGAAGGACCTGCTGCGCGACCCCAACATCGGCCCCCGCATCGTGCCGATCATCCCGGACGAGGCGCGCACCTTCGGCATGGACGCGTACTTCCCGACCGCGAAGATCTACAACCCGAACGGTCAGCAGTACACCTCGGTGGACCGTGAGCTGCTGCTCGCCTACAAGG
>JAEYUT010000091.1 GCA_023432305.1 Actinomycetes bacterium | reverse complement strand
GAGGAGGGGCTCGGGCTGCCCGCGGACGCGCTCGCTGATTCGCGCGCCGTGATGGCCGAGTTCGGCAACATGTCGAGCGGGACGGTGCTCTTCGTGCTGCGGCGGATGCTGCGAGCCGGGGTCGAGGGGCGGGTGTGCGCGATGGCGTTCGGGCCGGGTCTCACCCTCGAAGCGGCGATCCTCACCGCGAGCCCTGCGGCCGTCGCAGGGGAGGCTGCATGATCCTCATGCGATCCCGCGCCACGGACCTCGCCGAGCTCATGGACGACCCGGACTGCGATCTCGAGCTGCTCGAGGCCACCTACGCGCTGTTCGATCCGCTCAACCGTCTGCTCTCCGGGTGGGAGCGCTTGTGGGAGAGGCGCATCCGCCCGTACGCGGTGCGCGGTGCGACGCTCCGCGTTCTCGATCTGGGGTCGGGCGGCGGCGACCTGGCCCGGAATCTCGCCGCCTGGGGTGCGCGCGACGGGGTCGATCTGCAGGTGACGGCCGCCGACCCGGATCAGCGGGCGGGTGCGTTCGCCCGCAGACGCCCGCGACCGGGCGTCACCTACGTCTCGACGACGTCGACGGAGCTCGCGGATCGGGGTGAGCGCTTCGACATCGTCGTCTCGAACCATGTGATGCACCACCTCGACGCTGACGCCTTCGGGCGCTTTCTCGCGGATTGCGAGGCGCTCGCGCCGCGGGCGCTGCACAGCGACCTGCGTCGCTCGGCGGTGTCGTACACGCTCTACGGTCTCGGCAGCCTGCCGTGGGCGCGCAGCTCGTTCATCCACACCGATGGGATGCGCTCCATCCGGCGCAGCTTCACGCTGCCTGAGCTGCGGCTCGCCGCCCCGCCCGGCTGGCGGGTCGAAGCGGATCCGCCGTTCCGACTGCTGCTCACGCGGGGTCTCGACGGGGGCGTGCGCGGATGATCTCCCGGCGTGCCACCACGATCGCGGCACTCAGCTACGGCGCCAACTGCGCGCTCGGGCTGGGGGTCGCCACGGGAGTGGTGCGCACGGGACGCGCCCGCTGGGTGCATCACGCCCTCTACATCGTGACGGCCGCCACGACGACCGCGGCGGCGGTCGCCCTCCTCGCCGAGCGGGGACGGCGGGGCGCGGTGCTCGTGCCCGCTCTCGCGCCGATCGCAGCGATTCCGTACGCGGGTACGCACGGCTGGCGGCACCCGGCGCTCGCCGCATCCGTCGCGCCGTTCATGGCGGCGGCCCTCGCCGTCGTGTGGGCGCCGAAGCCATCCGGATCCCTCTCCCGACACCGCAGAAAGGGCCGCCGATGACGACGGACTTCCTCGACGTGCTGCGTCGCCGCAAGACCACGAACGGGCCGCTCGACCCCCGGCCGGTGGCCGAGGAGCACCAGCGGCTCCTCATGGAGGTCGCGGCGCGCGCACCCTCGCAGCTCAACAGCCAGCCGTGGCGGTTCGTGCTCATCGAGAACCGCGACACGATCGAGGCGATCGCGCGCATCAGCGGGGAGTCGATGACGACCGCGATGTCGAACGGCACCTTCTTCGAGCGCTACAAGCCGTACTTCCGCTTCTCGCAGGCCGAGATGGAGCGGGAGCGCAGCGGCATGCTGTTCGACAAGCTGCCTGCGCCGCTTCGGCCCTTCACGAGTCAGGTGTTCACTCCCGGCGGCCAGAAGCTCATGAATGCGATGCGCGTGCCCCACATGCTCGGCGAGGAGAACCGCAAGCTCGTCGCCGGCTCGCCGCTGCTGCTCGGGGTGATGCTCGACCGGGCGGAGTATCGCCCGGGGGAGCTGTCGTCGTTCTACTCGGTGTTCTCGATGGGCGCGGCGATGGAGAACGTCTGGCTCACCACCACGATGCTCGGCATGGGCATCCAGTTCGTGTCGTTCCCGATGGAGGTTCCGGGGCAGTGGGAGCGGATCGTCGAGCTGCTGCATGTGCCCGACGAGCTGGAGCTGATGGCCGTGTATCGCCTGGGGTATCTCCCGGAGGGTGCGAAGCGGCCCCCCATCGACTGGACGAGCCACGAGCGGCGACTGCCGTCGCAGTACGTGTTCCGCGAGACGTGCACTCAGCCGGAGGTGCGGTGGGACTACCCGCCGACGGAGGCCGCATCCGGGCGCTGACCGCGCGTTCTCGGTTCGCGTGCGCGATGCCGGATGTGGCAGAATGGGCGATTGTGCGTCCGCACGGACCTGCCACAGGGGGCCGTCGCAGTGATACGCACGAACTTCCGATCTGAACTTCACACCGCGTTCGACCTGTGGCGGGCGCAGAGAGCGAATCTCCCATGCACATTCTCGACGAGCTCGACGCAGCGTCGCTGCGCTCCGACATCCCCGAGTTCCGCCCCGGCGACACCGTCAAGGTGCACGTCAACATCATCGAAGGTTCGCGCTCGCGTATTCAGGTGTTCCAGGGTGTCGTGATCGCCCGCAAGAACGAGGGCATCCGCGAGTCCTTCACCGTCCGCAAGGTCAGCTTCCAGGTGGGCGTCGAGCGCACTTTCCCGCTGCACTCGCCGGTCATCGACCACATCGAGGTCGTCACCCGCGGTGATGTGCGTCGCGCGAAGCTCTACTACCTGCGCGAGCTGCGCGGCAAGAAGGCGAAGATCAAGGAGAAGCGCGAGAGCTGAGCTCCCGCTCCACGATGTCACGAGCCCGGTCCCGCGCCTTGCGGGGCCGGGCTTCGTCGTCGGCGGACGACGGTTCGGCACCGGTTCGCGAAGCGACGCCGATGCGTCGCTCGGCGACCGCACAAGAGGGGGTGCCTATGCTTGCAGAGAACAGCAGGGGAGCCATGAGCGACGAGACCGACGCCCGCGCCGATGAGAGCGCGGAGACCGTATCGACACGTGCGGCGAAGCGGCGCAGCGCCCGGCGCGGAGGGGTGCTCCTGTTCCTGCGGGATGTGGCGCTCATCATCGTCGCCGCGATCATCATCTCGTTCCTGATCAAGACGTTCCTCATCCGCTCCTTCTACATCCCGTCGGAGTCGATGGAGGACACCCTCATCGTCAACGACCGCATCATCGTCAACCAGCTGGTTCCGGAGCTCACGCCCATCGAGCGGGGCGACGTGGTGGTGTTCCAGGATCCGGGCGGCTGGCTCGACCCGGTGCCGAAGCCGGAGCAGAACCCGGTGGAGGGCGCTTTCGACTGGCTGCTGTCGGTGGTGGGGCTCACCGCCCCCGATTCGAACGATCACCTCATCAAGCGCGTCATCGGGCTTCCGGGGGATGTCGTGGAGTGCTGCGACGACTTCGGGCGGATGTCGGTGAATGGAACCGCGATCGAAGAGGATCCGTACGTGAAGCTCCCCGCGGGGGTCACGAAGGTCTCGCGTGACGACTTCAGCGTGACGGTGCCCGAGGGGTCTCTCTGGGTGATGGGCGACAACCGCTACAACTCGCGCGACTCGCGCTACAACCGCGACAAGCCGGGGGAGGGCTTCGTGCCGGTCGACAATGTCGTGGGGCGCGCGATCCTGATCTCGTGGCCGACCGACCGCTGGTCGTGGCTCGACAACTACCCGACGGTGTTCGGCGAGGTGCCCGATGACCCGGTGGCCCCTGCGGTCGAGGAGACCCCGGCCCCGGAGGAACCCGCAGGATGAGCGCCGCGTCTCCGACGTTCGAGTTCGAGCGGGAGCTGTTCGCCGCGGGGGCGAACGTGGTCATCGGATGCGATGAGGTGGGTCGCGGTGCGATCGCCGGCCCGGTGGCGGTGGGGGTGGCGGCGTTCTTCGCGGACGCCGACGGCATCCCCGAAGGTCTTCGTGATTCGAAGCTGCTGTCGGAGCCGAAGCGCGAGGCGCTGTACCCGGTGGTGTCGACGTGGGCCCCGTTCTGGGCGGTCGGGATGGCTGACAACGCCGAGGTCGACAGCCTCGGCATCGTCGCCGGGCTCGGACTCGCGGCAGCGCGGGCTCTCGAATCGCTCGTCGTCGCGGGGCTCCCTGTGGAGTCGGCGATCGTGCTGCTCGATGGCAAGCACGACTGGCTCACGCCGGCGCTCGCCGAGTGGGCCGAGGGCACGCGTCCGCGCGTCGTCACCCGCATCAAGGCCGACCGCGACTGCGCGACCGTCTCTGCCGCGTCCGTGCTCGCGAAGGTGCAGCGCGACAGGCTCATGATCGAGGCGGATGCGCGGCATCCGGGCTACGAATGGTCGAGCAACAAGGGCTACGGCTGTGCCGCCCACACCGATGCGGTGGCGCGTCTCGGGGCGAGCGCGCTGCACCGATGGAGCTGGCTCAAGCAGCCGGCCCTCTTCTGATCGACGCCCGCCGCGAGGCTGTGGCGTCAGGCGGCGCGCACGCGCCCGGCTGACTAGACTCGACATCGATGGATGACGACGATTTCGACGACTACGACCGCGAGGTCGAGCTGGCCCTGTAC
>JAEYUT010000317.1 GCA_023432305.1 Actinomycetes bacterium | reverse complement strand
CTCGCCCTCGGCGATCTCGAAGTCGATCCCGTGCAGCGCCTCGAACGTCGTGGAGAGCCTCTTGCGTTTGATGAGCGCGACGAACGCCTCCTTGAAGGAGTGGGTGTGGCGCAGCACGAAGTTCTTGTCGACGTCGCGCACGATGATGCGCGCCTCGGTCAGTTCAGAGGTCTTGGGCAAAGCGACCCTCCAGGCGTCGGAAGACGAGCTGGCCGATGAAGAGGACCAGAAGCGAGAAGACCATCGCACCGACGCCGCGCAGCATGAGGTCCGGCGGGAGCGTGAACGCTCCGTCGGTGGTGGGGAACCAGAGTCCTGCGTGGAACAGCTCCACGGCGATCGTCACGGGATTCGCCAGGTACACCTGGAGCAGCCAATCCGGCATGTTGTCGCGAACCGTCGTCCACGGGTAGAGAACGGGGGACGCCCAGAGAACGATGAGCAGGATGAGGTCCACGAGGTTCTGCGAGTCGCGGAACGACACGTTGATGGCGCCGAAGAGCATTCCGAGGCCCGTCGCGAGCAGCCCGATGATGAGCACGCCGAGAACGACGCCGAGAAGTTGCAGCGGCTGAGGGCGCCAGCCGACGAAGAGGCACACGACGACCGTCACCAGCAGCTGCGGGAGGAAGTTGATGAACGAGACGATCGTCGAGGCGACGGGGAACATCTCGCGCGGCATGAAGATCTTCTTGATCAGCGCGCCGTTGTCCACGATCGCGCGGGTGCCGTTGGCGAAGGCCTCCGTGAAGAAGTTGACGACGATCAGGCCGCTGAAGAGGTAGATCGGGTAGAAGTCCAGCGCACCGGAGAGCCGCAGGAAGATGCCGAGTGCGAGGAAGTAGACGATGAACTGCGCAGTCGGCTTGACGTAGGACCACAGCCAGCCGAGCACGGACCCGCGGTAGCGGACCTGCACCTCCTTGCGGATGATGAGGGAGAGCAGGTACCGGCGACGGAACACGTCGATGAGCCCGGCGCCTCGACCGGGTTCGGTGAACCCCGACGGGATCAGGTCAGATGTGGTGCTCACGCGAGAATCTTTCGTGGGTAGCCCCATGGGGGATGAACTCCCATATCCTAGTGAGTCATTCCTGGGCGCTCGCATCCGGTGATCCGGGAGAGCGTGGCCGTGCCCTCCGAGTCGATGACCGTGAGGAGCGGGCTGCCCTGAGCACGGCCGATCCCTGCGAAGACCTCGCTCTCGGCAGGCGCCGACCCCCACAGCTCCTCGCTGTCCCAGAGCACATACTCGAGCCCCGTGCGTTCGATGGCCGCGCAGATCTCGGGATCGGTCTCCCCGTAGTCGAGCCACCCCGCGATGAGGTACTCGTCGGAGGTCCACTCCCCGGTGAAGTGGGGGAACATCGCCTCGCGATCGCCGATCGCCCAGCTGAGGGCCGATCCATCCCACGGGTTGCCGGCGATGAGCGCGCCCTCGGGGACGGTCTCCGGGAGGCGTTCGAGCAGCGCGAGCTGATCGGCGTCGAGAAGAGAGCCTCCCTTGTGCTGTCTGACTTCGAACGTGGACTCGACGGATGCGCGGGCGCCTCCCGCCACGATGGTGGCCCAGCTCGAGATGACGACTACGGCGGTGAGGATGCCGAGTGCGACCCGGCCGAGGGCGGGGCGCCGCACCTCGATCGCAGAGGCGGTGGTGACGAGCGCGAGCGTCGCCAGCGGCACGGTGATCATCGGCAGCAGAGCGAGAAGGCGGTACTTGTCCTTGTACCACGTGCCCGTGGCGAGCTTCGCGAAGTCGGAGTTCGAGCCTGCGGCCAGGCAGTAGAGCACCATGACCAGCGCGAAGGAGCCGATGAGCCATCGAGTCTCGGGGAACTTCGCGGCGAGCACGGCTCCCGCGATGGTTGCAGCAGCGAGAGCGATGAACGGGAACGAGACGTTTTCCGCCGGCGGCAGGACGGGCGCGTGAGCGAGCACCTGGCCCGCCGACTCGAGCACGCCCTGACGCGCGACCGCCGGGCCTCCATTCAGGTGGTCCGAGATCGGTCGGTTGGCGACGTCGAAGGTCCGATACACGTACCACCAGCCGACGCCGCCGATGGCTCCGGTGGCGGCGATCACGCCGCCGGAGACGAGCATCACGAGGCGGCGTCCCCGTGGTGACGCCCAGTGTCGGCGGGCGAGGCGGATGCCCCCGGCGATCAGAAGCGGCACGATGAGCACGGCGAAGCTGGGGAGCGAGCGCGGGTGACTGAGACCGACTGCGATGAGCCAGGTCACCCCCAGCGACCAGCCGAGGCCGCGCGGCACCTCAGCGTCGAGGACAAGGCCCGTCACGATCGCCAGACCGAACGGGAGCAGTGCGTAGGCGAGCCCCGTCGGGTAGAGCGTTCCCCACGCGAGCAGCAGAAGAGGGAACGCCGCGCTGCACGAGGACAGGAGCGCCGCGACCACACCCACGCGGATGGCGGGCGCGCGGCGCGCGAGCGCCGCGAGCGCGAAGAGGGTCACGCCGCTCGTCCAGATCAACCCCGCCGAGACGATCCAGGCGACGTTGGCGGCGGTGACGATGCTCGTGCCGGAGAGCTGCACGATGAGCGCTGCGAAGGCGTGCCA
>JAEYUT010000165.1 GCA_023432305.1 Actinomycetes bacterium | reverse complement strand
CGTCTGCGGAACGCCGAGCTCCGTCTCGATGAGCTGCAGCTCGCGCACGAACTCGAGCGCACTCGCCGGCCGCATCTCGGGGCGACGCGACATCGACCGGCGCAGCAGACTCTCGAGGCTCGCCGGCACGTCGCTCCGGCCGATCGGCTCCGGCTTCGCACGCGCGATGCGCGCCATCAGGTCGCTCGATGTGTTCGACCCTCCCGCCACCTCGAACGGGGACCGACCGGCCAGAAGCGAATACACCGTCGCGGCGAGCGCCCACACCTCCGAGGCGACCGTCCCCGGTGTCTCGTCGAGCAGCACCTCGGGAGCCGACCACGGGATCGAGAGCCCCACCGACTCCTGCTCGTGCTGGCTGGCGAGAGTCGCCGCGATCCCGAAATCGGAGAGCACCGGATGCCCGTACGCCGTCATGAGGATGTTGGAGGGCTTGATGTCGCGATGCAGCACCCCGATCGCGTGCGCCGACTCGACCGCGGAGCCGATCTTCACGGCGATCCGCAGCACCTCGCTGACAGGGAGAGCCTCCCGGCGATAGCGCTCTGCGAGCGCCGGGGAGCACAGCTCCATCACCAGATAGGGGCGCCCGTCACTCGACACGCTCGCCTGGTACACGGTGAGGATCGAGGGATGCGCGCTCAGCTGCGCCATCAGGTTCGCCTCGGCCTGGAACATCTGACGCACCTGGTCGTTGACGACCTCGCTCAGCATGACCTTCACCGCGACCTGCCGGCGCGGCATGTTCTGCTCGTAGAGGAAGACGTCGGCGAAGCCCCCCGAGCCCAGCACGTGCACGTACGAGAACCCCGGCAGCACGGGAGGCTGCGACGGCAGACGTCGTGCGGCCACGGCTACCCCCTCGCCCCAGTGGAGCCTTCATCATAGTCAGACCCGTCTGCCCCCGACTGGGTGTCGGCGATTCGCACGACGTCGACGACCACGACCGTGATGTTGTCGCGACCGCCCGCGGCGAGCGCCGCATCCACGAGCGCGTTGGCCGTCTCCAGCGCCGTGAGGCGCGCCGCCAGATGCAGCCGGATGCGTTCGGAGTCGAGTTCCTTCGTGAGGCCGTCCGAGCACAGCAGCAGACGCATGCCGTCCACCAGCGGAAGCGACCAGAAGTCCGGCCGCGGATGCTCGCGGAATCCGAGCGCGCGCGTGATGACGTTCGCCTCCGGATGCCCTTCGGCTTCATGGGGTTCGATGATGCCGGCATCGACGAGCTCCTGGACGACCGAGTGATCCTTCGTCACCTGCACGAGCTCGTTGCGGATGAAGCTGTACACGCGGCTGTCGCCCACGTTGAACACGAGGAAGGCCGGGCGCGCGCCCGACAGGTCGAGAACGGCACCCGTCACCGTCGTCCCCGCACCGAGAGGCATCTCCGCCGAGAGGTCGTCGATGTCATGCGCCGCGAGAGTGAGCGCGTCGCCGATCGCCGACTCCCCCACGGCTTCCGCGAGCGCGCCGAGCCGCTCCACAGCCGCAGAGCTCGCCCGATCGCCCGCCGTGTGACCGCCCATGCCGTCCGCGACGGCGAAGACCGGCGGCGAGAGCACGAGGCTGTCCTCATTCACTGCACGTCGGTGGCCGATATCGGTGGCCCCTGCCCACGCCAGCGTCACCTGATCCCCCTGGGGAGATCGGAAGGTGCGCCCGGCGGAGTCCTCGCCGCGTCTGGTCATCGGGTCCGCCTTCCCGTCGACGGCGCGAGGACCTCGACGACGACGCCCTCACCCAGATCGATGCGCGCGCCCGGCATCACAACGAGAGACTCCCCGCGCCGGAGGCTCACCACGCCGGAGCCCGGCAGATGCACCTCGCTGCCGTTGAGGGTGCGCAGATCCGTCGCCACGACCGTCGCACCCTGCTCGCGCAGCTCCAGATGACGCGCCGAGATCTGGCGCGCGGGGCTGTCGACCGCGAGCAGACGCGGATGCTCCGACTGCGGCACGCGCGACGGGCTCGGTCGGCGCCCGATCTGCACAGGACGGTCGAGCTCGACCTCCGCGCTGCCCACGCGAATGCGATGGTGCGGGCGAAGGGCAGCCGGCACGGGGGGAAGCGACGCCTCGCGGGCGAGCGGCACCTGACGCGCGATGGTGTCGCCCTCCGCGACGACGCGGTGAAGATCCTCGAGCGCGTGCACGTCGGAATCGACGCGCGGGACCACCGTCACCGTGTCGTCATCACCCTCGACGTCGTCGCGCATGCGCCTTCTCACCCCGCCCTCATGGAGAACCATTGTCGCGCGTCGAGCGCGCAACGCCGTGTCCCCAGAGGGCGGGGCGAGAGATACGTCGAGGTCTCCCTGCCGCTCCTACTCTCCGATGTAGGACATGACGTGCTTGATGCGCGTGTAGTCCTCGAAGCCGTACATGGAGAGATCCTTGCCGTAGCCGGAGTGCTTGAAGCCGCCGTGGGGCATCTCGGCGACGAGCGGGATGTGGGTGTTGATCCACACGCAACCGAAGTCGAGACGCTTGGCGAAGCGCATGGCGCGGCCGTGGTCCTTCGTCCAGACGCTCGACGAGAGTCCGTACTTGACGTCGTTCGCCCAGCGGAGCGCCTGGGCCTCATCCGCGAACTTCTGCACCGTGATGACGGGTCCGAAGATCTCGTTCTGGATGGCGTCGTCGGTCTGCTGCAGGTTCGAGACCACGGTGGGCTCGATGTAGTAGCCGGCCGACGCCTTGCGGCCGCCGCCCGTGTGCACCTCGGCGTGCGACGGCAGGCCGTTCAGCATGCCGAGCACCCGCTCGAGCTGGTTGATGTTGTTCACGGGGCCGAAGAACGTGCTCTCATCCTTCGGGTCGCCGGTGGTGACGTTGGCCTTGACGTAGGCGGTGAGCGCGGCGACGAACTCGTCGTGGATGCGCTCGTGGACGAGCACGCGCGTCGCGGCGGTGCAGTCCTGTCCCGCGTTGAAGTAGCCCGCGGTCGCGATGCCCTCGACGGCCTTGTCGATGTCGGCGTCGTCGAAGACGATCACGGGCGCCTTGCCGCCGAGCTCCAGGTGCACGCGCTTGAGGTCGCTCGAGGCCGCCTTCGCGACCTCCATGCCGGCGCGCACCGAGCCGGTGATCGACACCATCTGAGGCGTCGGGTGCTCGATCATCTTGGCGCCCGTGGTGCGGTCGCCCGTGATGACGTTGAAGACACCCGCGGGGAGGAACTCGGACGCGATCTCGGCGAGCAGCAGGGTTGACTGCGGCGTCGTGTCGCTCGGCTTCAGCACCGTCGTGTTGCCGGCAGCGATCGCGGGAGCGAACTTCCACACCGCCATGTTGAGCGGGTAGTTCCAGGGAGTCACCTGTCCGATGACGCCGATGGGCTCGCGACGGATGGAGCTCGTGTGGTCGGGCATGTACTCGGCGGTCGCACGGCCCTCGAGGTTGCGGGCGGCGCCGGCGAAGAAGCGAATCTGGTCGACGGAGAGCATGATCTCGTCGGCCACGAGGGAGGCGCGCGGCTTGCCGGCGTCCTGCGACTCGAGATCGGCGAACTCCTCCGCGCGCTCTTCCATCTTGTCGGCGATGCGGAAGAGAGCCAGCTGGCGCTCGGCGGGCGTGGACTCGCTCCAGGTCTCGAAGGCGGTCGCTGCGGCCGCGAACGCCGCGTCCACGTCAGCCTGCCCGGAGACGGGCGATGTGGCGTAGGTCTGCTCGGTTGCGGGGTCTACGACATCGAAGCCGCCATCGCCGCGAGCGTCGACGTACTCACCATTGATGAAGTTGCGAAGGATACGGTCAGCCATAGCCACACCATAGCCGGACTTCCTCGCCGTCGGAACTACGGATTTCGTCGCAGAGACCTCCCGATATTGCGGATTCGCTTGCCGGGCACCGCGAACGGTGACAGAATCCCCTTATGGCGACACGCAACCGAGCCCCCGTGCTCGATGACGTCTCGAAGGCGATCATCGAGCAGCTGCAAGAGGACGGCCGACGCTCGTACGCGGAGATCGGCAAGGCCGTCGGCCTCAGTGAGGCGGCTGTGCGCCAGCGCGTGCAGAAGCTCACCGAGTCCGGCGTCATGCAGGTCGTCGCGGTGACCGATCCCATGCAGCTCGGATTCCTCCGTCAGGCGATGGTCGGAATCCGAGTCACCGGGGACAGCCGCGTGATCGCCGAGAAGCTCAGTGAGATCCCCGCCGTCGACTACGTCGTGCTCACCGCAGGCAGCTTCGATCTCCTTGTGGAGATCGTGTGCGAGAACGACGACGACCTCATCGAGCTCCTCAACCAGCAGATCCGCACCATCGCGGGTGTGCACTCCACCGAGACATTCGTCTACCTGAAGCTGCAGAAGCAGCACTACAACTGGGGAACCAGGTGATCGCACCATGACCATGACCGACAACGCTCTCAGCGCGCAGACGGAAGCCGACCTGCAGCAGAAGGCCAAGGACCACCTCTGGATGCACTTCGCGCGCCAGTCGGTGCTCGAAGAGCACGGCGTGCCCATCATCGTGAAGGGCGAAGGGCACCACATCTTCGACTCGCAGGGCAAGAAGTACTTCGACGGACTGTCGGGGCTCTTCGTCGTCAACGCCGGCCACGGCCGCAAGCGCCTCGCGGAGGTCGCGGCGAAGCAGGCTGAGGAGCTCGCGTTCTTCCCGCTGTGGTCCTACGCGCACCCTGCGGCGATCGAGCTCGCCGACAAGCTCGCCGAGTACGCTCCCGGCGACCTCAACCATGTCTTCTTCACGACGGGCGGCGGCGAGGCCGTCGAGACGGCGTTCAAGCTCGCCAAGTACTACTGGAAGCTCCAGGGCCGGCCCACCAAGCACAAGGTCATCTCGCGCTACGTCGCCTACCACGGCACCCCGCAGGGTGCGCTCGCCATCACCGGCATCCCCGCGATGAAGGAGATGTTCGAGCCCGTGACGCCCGGTGGCTTCCGCGTGCCGAACACCAACATGTACCGCGCCGATGAGATGGGCTTCCCCGGGGGAACCGAGGAGGAGTTCGGCCTCTGGGCTGCGAACCGCATCGAGGAGATGATCAACTTCGAGGGCCCCGAGACGGTCGCGGCAGTCTTCCTCGAGCCCGTTCAGAACTCGGGCGGCTGCTTCCCGCCGCCGAAGGGCTACTTCCAGCGCGTTCGCGAGATCTGCGACAAGTACGACGTCCTCCTCGTCGCGGATGAGGTCATCACGGGCTTCGGCCGCATCGGCGACATGTTCGCCTCCACGACCTACGACATCAAGCCCGACATGATCACGTGCGCCAAGGGCATGACGAGCGGCTACTCGCCGATCGGCGCGTGCATCGTGAGCGACGAGCTCTACGAGCCCTTCCGCCACGGATCGACGGCGTTCTACCACGGCTACACGTTCGGCGGCCACCCGGTGTCGTCGGCGGTCGCGCTCGAGAACCTCGCCATCTTCGAGGAGGAGGGCCTGACCGACAACGTCAAGCAGAACTCCCCGCTGTTCCGTGCCGCCCTCGAGCGCCTCACGGATCTGCCGATCGTGGGCGACGTGCGCGGCGCCGGCTACTTCTTCGGCATCGAGCTCGTCAAGGACAAGGCCACCAAGGAGACCTTCGACGACGACGAGTCGGAGCGCCTGCTGCGTGGCTTCCTGTCCAAGGCCCTGTTCGATGCCGGGCTGTACTGCCGTGCCGACGACCGCGGCGACCCCGTCATCCAGCTGGCCCCGCCGCTCACCATCGGGCCCGCCGAGTTCGATGAGATCGAGCAGACGCTGCGCTCGGTCCTCACCGAGGCGTGGACGCGACTCTGAGCTGATCGGGCTCGTCA
>JAEYUT010000085.1 GCA_023432305.1 Actinomycetes bacterium | reverse complement strand
ACCCAAGCTGTCCCTGCTCGCCAACGCGTTCGCCGGGGTCATCCTCGGAACCGCGCCGCTCTTCGCAGTCGCCTACTGGTTCACGGCGAGCCGCGGACTCGTTCCGCTCGTCGCCGCCACCAACATCACCGTGGTCACGGGGGCGCTGCTGCTCGTCTGGCGCCAGCTTCGCGTCTTCTGCGCCGTCACCGACACCGAACTCATCGGGAACGGCATCTTCACGCCCCTCGTCCGCGTGCGACTCGGCGACATCCGCGAAGTGACCCTCGTGCCCACCTACCTCGGTGCCGCACCCGACCCCGTTCTTCAGCTCCTCGTCACCGACATCCACGGCGAGCGCGTCTTCCGCATGCGCGGCAACTACTGGCACGAGCGCGACCTCGTCGCCCTCGCGAACGCCCTGCCCGTGCGACCGGAGCGCGTGCGCGAGCCGATGACGATCCACGACTTCTTCCGTCTCTACCCGGGTTCGGCGTTCTGGTTCGAGCGCAGCCGTGCCGCCAAAGCCGTGCTCATCACCCTCGCGGTCGTGCTGGGCTCCGCGTTCGTCGCCGCGGTCATGCTCATGCTCGGCCTGCCGGTGCGCTTCCTCTGACGCGAATCCGTCGGACGCGGTTCAGCGCCGGGACGAGATCCAGCGTCCGAACGTCGGCCCCTCGGGAGTCGATGACCCGAGCTCGTCGAAGCCCAGCGAGGTGTAGAAGCGGCCAGCGCGCACATTCGCGCCATCCGTGACGACGTGAACACCCGGGATGCCCGCTTCGGCGAGCGCCCGCACCAGGTGCTGCTCCACGAGCTCGCGACCGAGCCCGCGCCCCTGCACCTCGGGAAGCAGATCGATGTGGAAGTGCGCGGGGTAGTCGTCCACCTCGGGGATCAGCAGGACGTCGGGCTCGATGCCGCGCTTCTGCAGCTCCTCCTCAGGCGACAGCAGCTCCTCGAGCCGCGGGAAGCGGTCCTCGAACCAGGGCGACCACTTCGCACGCCACCACTGGACGAACCTCCGCGTGCTCGGCACGGCGACGAGGTAGCCCACCGGGCCACCCCCCTGATCCACGACCCACGCCCAGTCGGGCGAGGCCGTCACGTACGGCTCCAGGAACAGGTCGGGCAGCAGGTCGTCGGTCGTCCAGCGCCCTGTCGCGTCGCCTCCGGCGGCACCGGTGAGCACGCAGATCTCACGCAGGCGGGCAAGATCACTCGCCCGGTACCGCCGGATGACGTCGGTCACGGGATCAGCGCGCCGTCCGGTCGTCGAGTCCCCACGCCTGCCCGTAGCCGCCCTCGGCGATCGGGCGGGCCATGAGCTCGAGGAAGGGAGCCGCGGGGAACGCCTCAGGCCCCAGCACGCCGACGCCCGACCACACGCCCGTCGCGAGCAGCTCGAGCGCGATGACAGGGTTGAGGGCGGTCTGCCAGACGACGCACTGGCTCTCGTATTCGGCCATCGTCCACTCGTTGTCGGCGACGTGGTACAGGTACACCTCGCGCGGCTCGCCGTCCGTGCCGCGACCCGTGACCCAGACGCCCGCGCAGGTCTTGCCCGTCATGCGCGGGCCGATGGTGGCCGGGTCGGGAAGCGCAGCCGCCACGACATCGCGCGGCGCGACCTCGACGGGCCCGTTCGCCGAGCGCACGCGCAGCGGCGCGGTCTTGTCGAGGCCGAGCAGGTTGAGGGTCTTCAGCACGCCGATGAACTCGTCGCCGAGGCCGTACTTGAACGTCACGCGCCGGGCGTCGAGCCAGCGCGGCATCAGCAGCACCTCCTCGTGCTCCACGTTCACGCACTCCACCGGTCCGATGCCCTCAGGGAACTCGAACACCTCCGGGTCCGAGAACGGCGGCGTGGTGAACCATCCGCGGTCCTTCTCCCACACGACGGGCGGGTTGAGGCATTCCTCGATCGTCGTCCAGATCGAGAACGAGGGCGCGAAGATCTCGTTGCCGGCGTCGTCGCGCACGACGAGGTTGGCGCCGTCGCGGGTGCCGAGCTCATCGATCTCGCTGAAGAGCTCATCGGAGGCGTAGCGCGCGAACACATCGGACAGTCCCGGCTCGACGCCCATGCCGACGAGCGCGAGACGACCCGCTTTCTCCCAGTCGGGCGACTGCGCGAACTGGTCGTCCCCGAGCTTGACGCCCGTCTCCGCGTACGGGTTCTCGGGGTGCGGCTCCGACAGGCTCATCGCCATGTCGAGGTAGTTCGCATCCGCAGCGAGCGCGCCCGCGAAGATCGTGGGCACGAACTTCGGCTCGACGGCGTTCATCACGTGCGTGGCGCCGTGCGCTCGCGCCACCTCGGCCACACTGTCCGGGTCGGACGCGTCGATGCGGCTCGCGACGAAGCGGCCGTCCTGCGGGCCGTGCTTCGCCTCGATCCAGGCGATCGTGCGCTCTGCGCGCGAGAGGTCGTAGTCGGAGACGATGATCGTCTCGAAGAAGTCGCGTCGAGCCGCGATCTTGGCGATGGCGTCACCGACGCCGCCCGCGCCCACCAGCAGGATTCTCATGAGCCGAGGCTAACGTTCGCGCTCCCCTGCGCGCGAACGTGCGCTCATCCGTGCGCAGCTAACACGGCGCCGCGCACGCGTCAAGCACCTGCCGCGCCCCCTCGGCGGATCAGCATCCTGAGACGACGGGTGCGTGGGCGCCCGCAGCCGAACAAGGAGCTCCATGCACGCCACTGCTGCCGTCCGCTCGATCGGGATCGCGTCGCGCGGTCCGCTCAGCGAGACGCTCATCGCCATCATCGACGGGTCCCGCGAGACCACCGAGGACGCACCCGAGCTCGCGCGCCTCGCCGCCGAGACCCCCGACCCCGTCTTCGACGAGGACCTTCAGCTCTCGCTGTTCCTCCTGTATGCGATCGCCTACGGCTCGCTCGGCCAGGTGGCGGCCGAGCGGGAATGGGATCCGGACCTCATCGCGGCGCGCACCGTGCTGGAGGGCGCGTTCGAGACGGCGGCGCGGATGGCTGTGGACGTACCGGAGACGCCCGCGCCTGAACGCGATGCCGTCGCGCGCACGCTCTTCGAGCTCACGGCTCCCACCCCCGGCCCGAGTCTCTCGCGCTTCGTGGCGAAGCGCGCCGACATCGTGCAGGTGCGCGAGCTGCTCATCCAGCGCAGCATCTACACGCTGCGGGAGGCCGATGCGCACTCGTGGGCGATCCCCCGCCTCACGGGCCGCGCGAAGGCGGCGCTCATGGAGATCCAGGCGGACGAGTACGGCGGCGGCAGCTTCGACCGCATGCACCAGAACATGTTCGCCCGCACACTGCGGGGGGCGGGACTCGACGACACCTACGGCGCCTATGTCGATCAGGTGCCCGCGATCACTCTCGCCTCGTTCAACCTGATGACGATGTTCGGCCTGAACCGGCGCCTGCGGGGCGCCGCGGTCGGGCACCTCGCGGCGTTCGAGATGACGTCGTCGATCCCGTGCCGCCGGATCGCCGAAGGACTGCGCCGCGTCGGCTACGGCGACGATGTCGCGGCCTACTACGACGAGCACGTCGAGGCGGATGCGGTTCACGAGCAGATCGCGGGGCGCGACCTCGCCGGCTCGCTCGCCGAGGATGAGCCCGACCTGCTGGGCGACATCCTGTTCGGCGCTGCCGCGTGCCTCACGATCGA
This sequence comes from Actinomycetes bacterium, assembly GCA_023432305.1. Taxonomy (GTDB): domain Bacteria; phylum Actinomycetota; class Actinomycetes; order Actinomycetales; family Microbacteriaceae; genus Homoserinibacter. The sequence goes on along the minus strand of JAEYUT010000085.1, from coordinate 2,586 downwards.
CGGCTGGGCGAGCGATCAGATCCTGGAGGCCTGGGAGGGCGGCCGCAGCTCGCTGCGCAGCCCGCTCACCGCGCCGATCCCGGGGACGGCGCGCGCATGAGCGGGCTCGACGAGCCGCACGGTCACCCGGTGCAGATCACCGCCTGCCCGGACGGGCCGCTGCTGGTGCGCGGGGATCTCGAGATCCTCGACGGCGACGGCAACCCGCTCCCTCGCACGCGCCGCACGGTGGCGCTGTGTCGCTGCGGGGTCTCGCTCATCAAGCCGTACTGCGACGGCACCCACAAGACGGTCGGGTTCCGCACCGACTGACGCTGCACCCCTCCCGCGGTCCGCCCGGCACAGCTAGGCTCGGCCCCGTGCGTCGACGTCGACCACCTCGCGGCACCCGACCGCCTCGACGTCGCATCGATCGAGGGGGTTCACCATGCGCAAGCGCGGACTCATCACGCTCGGCGTCATCCTGGGGGTGCTGGCGCTCCTCGTGGGCGGGCTCTACTGGGCGGGACGCTCGCTCTTCTACGAACCCACCGCGAAGAACGTCGAGTCGGTGATCGGCGAGATCGGCGGCACCCGCGTGCTCGGCGTCTTCGCGCATCCGGACGACGAGCAGACGGTCAACGGCCTGTTCTGGCGCGCGAAAGACCGCGACGGCGCCTACACGGCGATGATCACGGCGACCCGCGGCGAAGCGGGCGAGCAGTCGCCCGTGGTGGGCCGCCAGGAGGACCTCGGCGACATCCGCAAGGCCGAGTCGCTCATGAACAGCTTCAACCTGGGCGTCGACCGGCATGTCGTGTGGGACTACCCGGACGGCGGGGTGCCGGAGGTCGACGAGCAGGAGATCGTGGACGCGATCATCGCCGAGATGCTGCGCGTGCGCCCGGATGTGGTGGTGGCGTTCTGGCCGGCCTCCGGGGCGACCGGCCACGAGGACCACATGCAGATGGGCGCGCTCACCGAGAAGGCGATCGCCGAGCTCGCGACGCGCGAGAGCGGCTACACGGGCCCCGCGCACATCGTGTACACGATCAGCCCCACGAAGGCGCTCGAGGTGTTCGGCGGCGAACGCGGCCGCGTTGTGGTGGAGAACCAGCCGGATCCGCACTATTCGATGTCGGCCGAGGTGGGCAAGAAGCACGACGGCTGGCGCATCCACGCCTCCCAGGCGAACTACATGCAGGACTCCTACATCCTCCCCAACTGGGTCACCTACGCCCTGTGGGATGAGGAGTTCTACTACGTGCGCGACCTCGTGGCCGACCCGCTGCGCTGACGCGCCCCGATCCGCAATGCGATGAAGCCTCACATACAGTAGGGTTGGCGAGCACCCATCCAGTTACAGACCGTTCTGTATCGAAGGGAACCGCCTATGACCACCACACGAGCGAGCCGCATCGCCCTCGCCGCAGTCCTCGCCTTCGCCGCCTCCTGGGCAGGGATCACCGTCGCACACGCTGCCCCGACGTCGTGTTCGAGCAACCGCGTCTGCGTCTACGACAACATCAACTACTCCACGCAGCTCGGGTGGCGCACCGCCGGCTTCGCACTGCAGGATGTCAGCTCCGGCAACAACGACAAGATGAGCTCCTGGTCGAACAACTCGGCCAAGAATGCGTGCTGGTACCAGCACGCGAACGGCGGCGGCTCGAAATACCAGATGAACCAGTACACCGACAACCCCGACGTCGGGTTCTGGGTGAACGACACCATGTCGAGCTGGAAGGGTTCGAGCTGCTGACATGAGCATGATCGACCTGCGCGACGTCACCGTGACCTACCCCGATGGCGATGACCGCATCGCGGCCCTGGACGGCATCTCGTTCTCAGCCGACGCCGGAGGCCTGATCGCCGTGAGCGGCGTGAGCGGGTCCGGCAAGTCCACCCTGCTGAACGTGATCGCCGGCCTGCAGCCCGTCGATCACGGTACGATCAGCGTCGCGCAGGTCGATCTCGCCGCCGCAACCGAAGCCGCGTCCGCCCGACTCCGGCTGGAGCATGTGGGCGTCGTGTTCCAGGAGAACAACCTGGTGCGCGAGTTCACGGCGCTCGAGAACGTCGAGCTTCCGCTTCGAGCGCGCCGGTTGCCGCCCGCCGCCGCACGGCAGGAAGCGCTCGATGCCCTCAAGCTCGTCGGCATGCGCGGCCTTGAGCACCGCAAGCCCCGGCAGCTCTCCGGCGGACAGAAGCAGCGGGTAGGCATCGCACGCGCGCTCGTCGGGGGACGCTCCGTGCTCGTCGCCGACGAGCCCACCGGGGCTCTCGACAGCGACAACTCCCGTGCCGTGCTCGAGATCCTCCGGGCATCCGCGGATCGAGGCGTCTGCGTCGTCGTGGCATCGCATGATCCTTCCTTCTCCGAAATCGCCGATCGGAGTATTCGCATCCGCGACGGGCGACTCGCCACCGAGGCCGTTCGGTGAATGCGCTCGCGCTCACGCTCACTTTCCTCCGCGCGTGGCAGCTCAAAGCTGTCGCGGGCGTCTCTGCGGCCGTCGTCGCGGGCGTCATCCTGCTCTCGGCAGGAGTCTCCGCTCTCACCCTCACCCCCACCCAACAGGCCGACGCGATCATGGACTCGTCAGA
>JAEYUT010000079.1 GCA_023432305.1 Actinomycetes bacterium | reverse complement strand
TCTTGTGGGGCCGCCTTGAGGCGACCTCGTCGATTATCGCATGGCGATTCGATTTGCGGCATTTACTTATCTGCGGCGTGGGAGGATTCCGGCATGACCGCACCCGCCACAGCCGAGCAGGCACGCGAGGACGATCTCGACGACGTCTTCGACGAACCGCCCGCTCCCGCCACCACACGACCCCCCTGGGGCTTCGCGATCTGGCTCATCGTCGCCGGCGCGATCGGGGAGCTCGCCGCCTTCTCTCTCACCGTGGAGAAGATCGAGAAGCTCATCGACCCGGGCAAGGCCGCGGCGTGCGACTTCAACATCCTGCTGCAGTGCAGCGCCAACCTGCAGTCGTGGCAGGGCTCGGTGTTCGGCTTCCCGAACCCGATCCTCGGACTCATCGGATGGATGGCGCCGATCGTCGTGGGCTTCGCGCTTCTCGCCGGCGCTCGCTTCGCGCGCTGGTTCTGGGTGCTCTTCACCCTCGGGATGACGTTCGCGATCTCGTTCGTCGTCTGGCTCATCAGCCAGTCGTTCTACGAGCTCGGAACGCTGTGCCCGTGGTGCTTCGTGACCTGGTCGGTCACCATCCCGACGTTCTTCGCGGTGCTGTTCCACGCGATCTCGATCGGCGCGTTCGGCGGCTCCGACCGCGTCCGCGGCGTCGCCCGCGGCCTGAAGGTCTGGGTCGCCCCGATCACGATCGTCTGCCTCGGAATCATCATGCTCCTCGCCCAGCTCGAGCTGGACTTCTTCAACCGACTCTGACCCGCAACCCGGGAACCGTGCTCCCGACAGAGAGAATCAGGATCCGTCCGTGACCAACACACCCCGCCCCACCCGCAATGAGCGCCGCGAGCAGGCCCGTGAGGCCGCGCGCATCGCACGTGAGAAGGAGCAGAAGCGCAAGTCGCTGCTGAAGTGGCTCGTACCGACCGTCGCATCCGTCGCGATCCTCGCGATCGTGGCCGGCGTCATCTGGGCCGTCATCGCCTTCCAGCCGCCGCCCAAGGCGGAGGCTGGCCCCGCGAACATGCTGAGCGACGGCTTCGTGCTGGAGGCGCAGGATGGCGAGATCGGCTTCGTCGAGACGGAGCCCATCGCCAAGGACGAGGCGCCCGTTCCGACGACCCCGCAGGAGGGTCTGCTCAACATCGTCACCTACATCGACTACAAGTGCCCGCACTGCAAGACCTTCGAGGAGACCTACGGTCCCACGATCGAGTCGCTCGTGAAGGAGGGCGCCGCGACGCTCGAGATCCGACCCGTCGCGATCATGGGTCCGGCCGCGGTGCGCGCCGCGAACGTGGCCGCCTGCGTGGCCGAGTTCGCGCCCGAGAAGTTCCTGGATGTCAACAACGCCCTCTTCGCCGACCAGGGCGTGAGCAGCACGAGCGGCTACATCGACATCCTGCGTGCGGCGGGCGTCGAGAGCGAGGACGCCCAGTCGTGCGTGCGCGGCGACAGCTTCTCGCCCTGGGTCGAGGAGGCCACCTCGCGCTCCGGTGTGCGCGGCACTCCCACGGTGATCATCAACGGCACCCAGTGGGACGCGCAGACGACCGACTTCACGGCTTTCCTCACGAGCGAGCTGAACAAGCTCAACGCCGACAGCTGAGTCGACTGACGACGACGATGGGGCGGTCACCTTCCGGTGACCGCCCCATCGTCATGTCCGGCGAGGCGGCTCGCTCACTCGAGCAGGTGGGCGCGCAGCCGCTTCTGCTCGATGCTGTCGATGCCGAGGCCGTCGGAGACGTAGCGCTCGATGGTGCCGTAGTGCTCGCTCACCGTATCGAAGGCGGTGTCGAGGTAGGTGCGATCGACCCCGAGAACGGGCAGCAGGCGCCGACGTTCGACGCCCGCCGCCTCGAAGCGGAGGATGAGCGGCTCGAGCGCCGGAATGAGCTGCTCGTTGGTGAGCAGGTACTCGGCGTAGACGTCGCGCTCGTGGACCCCGAGCAGAGTCAGCAGCGCCGCGGTCGCCCATCCGGTGCGATCCTTGCCGGTCGTGCAGTGGTACAGCACCGCACCGTCGGTGTCGAGCACGGCGCGCATGAACGCGGCGTAACCCGCCCTCGCGCTCGGGAGCAGAATCGACTCGCGATACGCCGAGCGCAGCGCCTCCTCGGCGCGACCGGTCTCGAGGAACGCGGCCGCGGCCGACGGGTCGGAGAAGAACGTCTTCAGCTGTGCGGGGGCTGCGAGCTGCGAATCGGCGAGCACATCCGCGACGATGACGCGCACCCCGGGGGCGACCCGGTCCGGACGCGCCTCGCGCTCGGGCTCGGTGCGCAGATCGACGACCGTGCGGATGCCGAGGCGGGCGAGCGCCGCCGAGTCGGACTCGTCGAGACGGTCCAGCGCCGTCGAACGGTAGAGCAGCCCGCGGCGGACGCGGCGGCCGTCCATGGTGGACCAGCCGCCGGCGTCGCGCAGGTTGGGGAGCGTCGCCAGCGCGATCGGCGCACCCGGGGTGCCCATCAGCTCGCGGGGAACCAGAGCGCGAGCTCGTGGGCGGCCGACTCGGGCGAGTCGGAGCCGTGGACGAGGTTCTGCTGCACCTTGAGACCCCAGTCGCGGCCGAGGTCGCCGCGGATGGTTCCGGGCGCGGCGGTCGTGGGGTCGGTGGTGCCAGCAAGCGAGCGGAAGCCCTCGATCACGCGGTTGCCGGCGACGCGCATCGCGACCACGGGGCCCGACTGCATGAACTCGATGAGCGGCTCGTAGAAGGGCTTGCCCTCGTGCTCGGCGTAGTGGGCGGCGAGAAGGTCGCGGTCCGGCTGCACGAGACGGATGTCGACGAGCTCATAGCCCTTCGCCTCGATGCGGCGGAGGATCTCGCCCGTGAGGCTGCGTGCCACACCGTCGGGCTTGACGAGGACGAGGGTTTCTTCGACAGCGGTCACAGGGTCTCTCCTTCGGTTGAGGGGTTCGCGGCCTGCTGCTGGGCGAGCCAGGCGGCCTTCTGGGCGTCGATCTGACGCCCCTTCGTGAAGCAGTACACCCACAGGGCCGCGAAACCGGCGCCGAGGGCGAACAGCATGGGCTCGAGGAAGCCCGTGAGGATGATGACCACCTGGACGACGGCACCCGCCCACACCGCCCACGTGTGCCGCTGGAGACCCGCGAGCATCACGACGATGAGGAACAGGATGCCGCCGTACACGAACGCCATCCAGTCCGGGCTGAACTTGTCGAGCCCGAACATCACGAGCGTGGCGAAGAACACCAGGCACGCCTCGAGCACGAGCACGATCTGCAGCAGCGTCTCGGTGAGCGAGCGCTCCCGCCGCATGCGGGGTGCGCGGCTCACTTCCATCCGCCGTCCTCGGCGAGATCCATGAC
>JAEYUT010000386.1 GCA_023432305.1 Actinomycetes bacterium | reverse complement strand
ACGGAGGCGTTCCTGCGGCTCGTGGGAGCCGACGCCCCCGCCGCCGCCGCGCCTCGCGGCTGACCGCCGGCTGCGACGGCCGTCGCCCGTCAGCGCGGGCCGAACCGCTCCCGCAGCTCCGCCTTCTTCACCTTGCCGGATGCGGTGCGCGGCAGCTCGTCGACGACGAGCACGTTCTTCGGCAGCTTGAACCGCGCGATGCGCCCGTCGAGAACCGTGCGGATCGCCTCGGTGGTCATGGGCGCCTCGGCATCGCTCACGGTGACGATCGCCCACGGCACCTCGCCCCACTGCTCGTCGGGCACGCCGATCACGGCGACGCTCGCGACGCCCGGCACATCGCTCATGGCGTTCTCCACCTCGGCGGGGTAGATGTTCTCGCCGCCCGAGATGATGAGATCCTTCGCGCGATCCGCGATGTAGAGGTAGCCGTCCTCGTCGAGGTAGCCGAGGTCGCCCGAGCGGTACCAGCCGTCGGCGGTGAACGCCGCCTCGGTGGCCTCGGGGAGACCGTGGTAGCCGAGGAACACGTTCGGTCCCGACACCTGGATCTCGCCGATGTGCCCCGTGCCCACCAGGTTGTCGTCCTCGTCGGCGATGCGCACGGCGGTGAAGAAGTGCGGGAGCCCCACGCTTCCCTGCTTGGCGCGGGTCATCGCCGGGGAGAGCGAGGTGGCGCCGGGCGAAGTCTCGGTCATGCCGTACCCCTGCGAGAACGCGAGCCCGCGCTCCTCGTAGGCGTTCAGGATGCGCGTGGGCACCGCGGAGCCCCCGCACGTGAGCTTGCGCAGGGTGCTCAGATCGGTCGTGTGCCAATCCGGGTGATCCGCCATCAGCTGGTAGGTGGTGGGCACGCCGCTCAGCATCGTGATGCCGTGGTGCTGGATCTGACGCAGGGCCCGGCCGGGTTCGAAGCCCCGCTCGAGCACCATCGTCGCGCCCTTGAGGGTGACCGGCAGGGCGCCCATGCCGAGCGACGCCGCGTGGAAGAGCGGCGAGATCATGAGGGCGACATCCGTGGAGACGATGTCGTAGTCGACGATCGCGTTGAGCGCCACCCAGGTGAGGTTGCGGTGGCTGAGCAGCGCGCCCTTTGCGCGCCCCGTCGTGCCCGAGGTGTAGAGCATCGCCGCGGGGGCTTCGATCGGCATGTCGACGATCGTGCCGTCGCCGTCGATTCCGCGCAGCAGCGCGCCGAGCCCGGGCTCGGCATCCGTGCCCGCGCCGGTGACGAGCAGGTGCTCGACGGCGGCCTCCTGCACCGCCACCTCCACCCGCGCCGCGAACTCGGGTTCGAAGATCACGATGCGCGCACCCGAGTCGCTGAGCACATGCGCGATCTCGGGGCCTGCGAGCCGGGTGTTCACGGGCACGAAGACGGCCCCCCGCTGCACGGTGCCGAACAGCACCTGCAGGAACTCGGGGCTGTTCTCGCTCATGAGCGCCACCCGGTCGCCTGCGCCGACGCCGAGGCGGCGCAGCAGGGCGCTCACCCGGTCGGCGCCGTCGGCGCGCTCGCCGTAGGTGAGGCTCGCGCCGTCGCCGTAGATGAGCGCCGTCTTGTCGGGCGTCTTCATCCGGCGCGTGGACATCCAGTAGCCGAGACCGCGTTCGTGCATCGTCGTCCTCTCCGTCGAGGGCTGTGGTGGAGGTGTGGGTGGTGGTGGGCGGCGTGGTGGGTGTCGCCCCTGCCGGTCAGGCGTAGAAGCGGTAGAGCCCGCGCGCGACGACGGCCGGCTTCGGGGCGTCCTCGATCTCGACCGTCTGATCGACGGCGAACTGGTAGCCGCCGGGGATCTCGGTGACCTCCGCGATCGTCGCGGTGCCGCGCACGCGGGAGCCCACCTTGACGGGCGAGATGAAGCGAACCTTGTCGAGGCCGTAGTTGACCTTCGTGCTGACGCCCGTGACCTCCAGCAGCTCGGTCCAGAACTTCACCGTGAGCGAGAGCGACAGGAAGCCGTGGGCGATGGGGGCGCCGAAGGGGCCGTCGGCAGCGCGCTCAGGGTCGACGTGGATCCACTGGTGGTCGTCGGTGGCGTCGGCGAAGAGGTTCACCTGCTCCTGGGTGATGGTGTGCCAGTCGGTGAAGCCGAGGTCGGTGCCGGCGAGGGTGGCGGCGTCTGCGTAGTCGACGATGGTGGTCACGGTGGGGTCCTTTCGGTGGGGAGTTTCAGAGGAAGGCGGAATGGCCCGTGAGGGACCGCCCGACGATGAGGGAGGTGATCTCGTGCGTGCCCTCGTAGGAGTACACGGCTTCGGCATCCGCGAAGAAGCGTGCGGCGTCATGTTCGAGCAGCAGCCCGTTGCCGCCGAGCAGCTCGCGGCCGAGCGCGGCCGTCTCGCGTGCGTGCGCAGCCGTCCACATCTTGGCGAGGGCCGAGTTCTCGTCGCGCGCGTCGCCCGCGTCCTGACGAGCCGAGAGCTGCACGACCATGCCGAGCGAGGCGGTGAGGTTGCCGAGCATGCGCGCGAGCTTCTCCTGCACGAGCGCGAAGGAGGCGATGGGCCGGTCGAACTGGAGCCGCTCGCGCGTGTAGGCGGTGGCGGCCTCGAGAGCTCCTGCCTGCAGGCCGGTGGCGATCCAGGCGACGTCGGAGCGCATCGCACGCAGCAGCCGCGCGACATCCGGCCAGCCGTTCACGTTTCCCAGGCGCGCGTCGTCCGAGACGCGCACCCCCGTGAGCGTGATCTGCGCGTTCTGCATGGGCCGAAGCGCCACCTTGCCGCGCATCACCTCGATGCCGACACCCGGGGCGGTGCGCTCCACGAGGAACGCGCGGATGTCGGAGGTGTCGGCGTCGCGCGCGAACACCGCGAGCACATCGGCGGTGTCGGCGCCGCCGATCCAGCGCTTCACGCCGTCGATGACCCAGTGGTCGCCGTCGCGACGGGCGGTGGTCGCGAGGCCCTTCGCGATGTCGGAGCCGTGGTCGGGTTCGGTGAG
>JAEYUT010000330.1 GCA_023432305.1 Actinomycetes bacterium | reverse complement strand
GCTCAGAACCAGGTGCTTCTCGAGCGCGATCTCGAGGACGGCCTCCTCCTGTGCGGGGTACAGCGGCAGCCCGCGAGATCGCGCCCAGTCATCGAACACGCCGACGAACTCGTCCGCATCCCAGGGTCGAGGCAGTGAGGACACGAGATCGAGAGAGGGCACCCGACGAGTCTGCCCCACGCGCCGTGTCCCCAGGCTTGGGGGTGCCCTGTCATCTATCGGCGCGCCTGCGCGCACCCCTATCATGCTGGTCGGGACAGATCGTTCTGCGGCCCCAGCACCCGGTGCACAACGCGAGGACGCAGCAAGGAAGGTATCTCCATGGCGGACGAAGAAGGCGTGGTGCCGGCGGGCTGGTACCCCGATCCGCTCGGGCTGCCGCAGCTGCGCTGGTGGGACAACCACGCATGGACCGAGCACACCTCCGATGCCCGCCAGCCGATGGTCGCGCACGAGACCGTCGCCTCCTCGAAGCTCGCGTACGCGGACGACGACATCGCACCCGAGACACGCGTGGAACAGCAGGTCGATGACGCGGTCGTCCCGCCCGAGACCGACGCCCCGTACGCCGAGGCCGACCCCATGCTCTCCTTGGAGGCTCCCGTCGCCGAGCTCCGCTCCGACGAGGATGTGTCTCCCGGGATGCGCTACGCGCAGGAGAACCCGCTCACCGACGCGCCCACGAGCGCGCCTTTCGTGCTGGACACGAGCTACGACGACCTCCTCGGCGTGCCCATCAGCCAGCCGGAGCCCGTGGCAGCCGACACCGGCGCAACCTTCGGCTTCGAGCCCTCGACCACGTTCGTCACGCCCTCCGGCGGCGCGGAGCCGAGCGCGGGCTCCATCCCGGCGTTCGCCGCCAGCAACTTCACGCCGTCGTCGTTCGGCAACTACACCTACACCCCGCCTGTCGATGTGGAGACGGCACAGCCGCTCACGCGGCGCGCGATCCTCGCGGAGAACGGCCTCTCCGTCAACACCGGCCCCGTGTGGATCATCGCCGTGATGCCGGTCATCATGCTCGTTCTCGCGATGATGTTCCTGCTCGCGGGCAACGCCGGCGCGGACTCGTCCCTCTTCGCCGGACTCATCCTCGGCGGGGCCTATCTTGCGACCGTGATCCTCGCCGCGATCGACCAGGCGATGCTGAAGCGGATGGGGCACACCCGCACCGCCAACTGGGACTGGGCATTCCTCGGAGCCCCGGTGTACCTCATCGCGCGCATGTCGAACGTGGTCAGGGAGACCGGTCGCGGGCTTCGACCGTTCATGACCTGGGCTGGCTTCGCGATGCTGCTCGTCGCGTCGGCGCTCATGGTTCCGGGCATCGTCATGGCGCTCGCGCCGGGCGTGTTCTCCGACGAGGCCGAGAAGTCGATCATCGATGACGTGGCAGCGCTCGGCGGCAAGGTCAGCGTGACCTGCCCCGAGGTCCCGCCGCTGCTCATCGGCGACTCGATGACCTGCCACGCCGTCTTCCCCGACCGCGTCAACGGCGATGCGAGCGTCGTGGTGTCGCTCGTCCGACAGAACGGCTGGATCGACTGGCGCGTCGACGACTGGGGCGTGCTCAGCCTCGAGCGCTGAGCCTGACCGCATCTCGTGATGGACGTCGAGGAGTGCACCGATGAGTGAGTCTCCCCGCGTCGTCGCCGCTGGCTGGTACGAGGATCCCTCCGACGCCGACATCGTGCGGTGGTGGAACGGCATCGCATGGACCGACCACCATCGCCCGAAGCCCGACGCCGGCGCGAGCGCGCTCACGGCACCCGCCGATGACGCAGCTGCCACCGAGTACCACGGCCCCGCACCGTCGGCACCCGCCTCGATGGCTTCGACGACGAGCTCGAGCACGCTCTTGAGCTTCAGCCCGCTCGTGTTCCTCGCTGCGGGGCTCGTCGCAGCCTGGGTGTGGGCGTCGAGTCGTTCGCCATTCGGCGTCGCCGCGGTTCTCGTCGCATTCGGCCTGTGCGTCCTGTGGGCGGTCTTCGACTCGCGCGCTCTCCGGTTCGCAGGCGTGCGCTCGGCCAGCTGGCTGTGGGCGCTCCTCGGGCCTCTCGTATATCTGGTGCTGCGCGGCGTCCGGGTGCGCTCGTGGGCGCCCGCTCTGCTCTGCCTCGCGCTGCTCGCTGCGATCGGCGCCGGTGTCGGCGCGCTGTGGGTCAGCGGGCTGGGTGCATCCGTCGCATTCGCGGAGCGCGTGCAGCAGGAGGTCAGCGCGGGTCTCATCGACACCGGAGCTGCCGCTGCGGTCCGCTGTCCCGCCCTCATCGAGGAGCGAGCTGTCGGATCCACCCACACCTGCGACGCGACACTCCCCGACGGGAGCGTGCGAGCTGTCATCGTGAGCATCGACAGCGAGGCCGGCGACCTGAGCTACACCCTGCGATGATCGCGCTCGGCTGTCTACCCCACAGAGGGGGCCTCCCGTTGTGGGGCCGTGCGCACTGACCTCGAGGATCCGTAGAATTCACACCACAACTCGATGGGGAGGGACTCCGTGACACTCAGCGCTGCTGCTCCGGTCGCCGCCTGGTACCCAGACCCGACCGACCCCGAATCGCTTCGGTGGTGGGACGGTCTGGGCTGGACGTCGCACACCCGCCCCCGCCCGGCTCAGGTGCCGTCGAGCCTCCCGATGCCCGATCCGTCGACGGCGTACATCCCCGAGGCGCCTCCGACGGCCACGCCGGCTCCTGCCGAGCAGGCCGCCGCTCCCCTGCCGCCCGTCATCCCGCCGATCCCGGCAGATGCGAACCCCACTGAAGCGCAGCTTCTCGCCGCCCTCGCGTCGGCGCCGGCACCATCTGCCGGCACAGCGGGAATCGCCGCGGCTCCCCCGCCCAGCAGCTCGCCCGACGCTGCGGCAGATGGTGACGCGGAGCCCGCCGACGACGGCATCTCCCTCGACGCCGCACGCGCGGCGTTCCAGGCGGCACAGGCGCAGAAGTCCGCCGCGGCCGCTGCGGCTCGCTCAGCGGGCCCCGCCACACTTCCGACTCTTCCTGAGGGCGTCCCGTTCGATCTGCCCGCGGCGGCTCCCTCCGCCCCGGTCGCCGAGGCGCCTGCGCCGGAGCCCGCCGAGACGTTCACCTCGGTCGCGCAGGCGCGCGCGGCCTTCGCCGCCAAGAAGGCAGCGGCCGCCGCCGCGGCAGCAGCGGCCGTCGGCGCCCCGGCAGCCTCCGCGGGTGGCGAGGCGCCGAGCCTTCTCCCCGTCGAGGAGAGCCGCCCGGT
>JAEYUT010000322.1 GCA_023432305.1 Actinomycetes bacterium | reverse complement strand
GGTCTGGAGCACGTGCTGGTGCGGCTGACGACGGAACCGCTTGCGCAGCCAGTCGTTCACGATGAGCACACGGGCGCTGCCGCGCACCCGCCACCATTCGCGGCTTCCTTCGATGAGCCGCACGTCGCCCTCGGGGATGGCGACCGAGCCGTCGACGACGCTCCAGTATCGTGTGACCCCCGGACGCATCTTCCGCAGCATCCGAGAGATGCCAGCCGGGTTGCAGGAGGCCGACTGCCCGTAGAAGCTCTCGAGGAAGACGGCGTCCTCCGGCTCGTGGCGCGTGCGCCGGTAGTCGCGTTCCAGCTGCCGCTGAGCAGCAGGGCCGCGTTCGTCGTCGGAGAGGGGAGCGGTGACCGCGAGCACGAGACCGCCCGCGAGATCGAGGAGCCGAGCGTGGAAGAGCGGATGCTCGAAGCGCGCAGGCAGCTCGGTGTCGATATGGAGCCTCGTGGTGGGCACGGTGCCGTCGATCGTGAGTCGGTACTCGCCTGAGGGCAGGGCGAGGCCCCGCGCGCCCCAGCGGTCCACGAGAAGCGGCAGGCACACACTGAGGCTCCCGCCCACCTCGACCGGCGCATCCACCCGCGCGCGGGCGCCTTCGAGCCGCAGCGCGGCCACATCGCGCGGCGGGTCGGCGATCGTCACCCGCAGCGCGGGCCCGTCCGACGTCTCCTCGAACACCGCCTCGACCACGCGCGCACGCGGCAGCTGGCCGTCCGGGACGTGCGCATCGACGGTCCGCTCGCCGGTGCGGGTGAGGATCTCGTGCAGCACCCGCTCCGCAGCGCGCCCGTCGAGGCGATCGAAGTGCTCTTCGCGCAGCCATGTGGAGTGCCGGGCCAGGCGCTGTCCGAGCTCGGACGCCGTCCCCGCCTCGTCGAGCTGCTCGAGCACGTGCGCCCACGTCGAGACCGCGCGATCGTCGCTGAAGATCCGGTAGTTCTCGTACAGTCCGCGGCGGCGGGCATACAGCTCCACGTCGGTGGCGAAGAACACGATCGGACCGTCGGTGAGCGAGTAGTCGTAGGCGATGGACGAGTAGTCCGTGATGAGGGCGTCGACGCCGGGAAGCACGGGGGTGACGTCCGCGATCTCGCGGGACCCCAGCATGCGGATGCGGGAGGAGGTCTCCGGTCCGCGCGCGTAGTCTCCGAGCCCCAGTGGGTGGGTGCGCACCAGCAGCACGGCGTCGCGCGCCTCCAGCCAGTCGGCGAGCAGCTTCCAGTCGCCTTGTGTGGGGATGCCGGGGTCGACGCCGCCGTCGCGCCATGTGGGCGCGTACAGCACGACGCGCGTCGACGGAGCTACGGGACCCGCAGCCTCATCCAGAAGGGCGCGAGCGCGTTCGCGGGCGTCGTCGAACGGCACGGCGGTGAGGGCGTCGTCTCGGATGTCGCCGACCGCCGCGATGCGGCTGGGGGGCACGCCGAACGCGGTTGCGATGCGCGGTGCGATGAGCTCCGAGGCCACGGGGAACAGGTCGATGCCGCGGCCGGCGAGGCTGTACGCGCAACGCAGAAGCGCACGGACATAGCGGTTGTCCGGGATGCCGCTGATCTTGAGTGTCGCGGGCGAATCGAGGTGCAGCTTCTTGAGCGGGATGCCGTGCCAGAGCTGCACCACGAACCCTCCGCGGGTCGCGTAGCGGTTGACGTCGCCGAATCCGTGCGTCACGACGAGCACGCGCGAGCGCAGCGTGATCCAGAAGCCGCGGAGACTGTGCTTTCGCTCCGCGTCGAGCCCCAGCTCCTGTGCGTGCGCGAGCTCGACCTCGCTCGAGGCGAGCCAGACGAGCCGGACGTCGCTGTCGAGCTGCTCCCGAGCCAGGCGGTAGAGCGGCAGCGCTCCTTCGCCCGGTCCGATTCCTGAGCCGAAGGCCCACAGGCGACGGCTCCGCGGCACGAGGAGCGAAGCGAGCGCGCCGAGCGCGTACAGCGGCAGCCTCAGCAGTTTGCGGGCATTGCCGGATCCGAAGGTGAAGGTAGCCGGCACGACCCTGATTCTGTCATGCGCGGCGTGCCCCGCACGAGGCACCGCGGGCTATGCGCTGAGCACGAAGTGGCGCCCGGAGACCTGCGTCGGCTCGATGCGCACCCAGATCGTCTTCTCGGTGGCGATCTGGGTCTGCAGCCCCGCGCGCTCGGCGAGAGCGATCTCGTGGGCGTCGGTGATCATGCGCGCGCGGCCTTTCAGAACCACACTCCAGGCGTAGCCGGGCGCCCTCTCGTCGATCTCGAACGCGACATCGCTGTTGACGGTGAGTTCGAGCAGCTTCGACCCCGGAGCGGTGCGGATGAGCAGCGTGCGGTTGTCGCTCACGTAGTTGATGGGCGTGATGTCCATGACGCCGAGGGCGTTGGTGGCGAGGCGCCCGAAGCGCTCGCGGTCGAGAAGAGCCCAGCACTGGTCGTCGGTGAGGCGCGTCACAGGGTTGGTGGTCACCTCACCATCCAACCGGATCGTCGACGGCGGGCGATGGGGCGAAAGTCCCATCCGTCCACCGGTTGCATAACGATGGCCGCTCTCACGGGGGCGCGCCGCACCGCGGCTGGTGTAATGGAAGAGGCGCCAGGAGCGTCCGGGGAAGGATGAACGATGGGTCTGGCCAGCGACATCAAGGC
>JAEYUT010000294.1 GCA_023432305.1 Actinomycetes bacterium | reverse complement strand
GTCGGTGGGAGTGCGTAGCGTCGCGAGCGTGACGACAACTCACTACTACACGGCGTCGACCCTCGATGGCTTCATCGCGACGCGCGACCACTCGCTCGAGTGGCTGCTGAAGCAGCCGTTCGACGAGAGCGGGCCGATGAACTACGACACCTTCGTCGCCGGCGTCGGCGCACTCATCATGGGTGCGTCGACGTATGCATGGGTGCTGGAGCACGACGCCGGCTGGCCGTACAGGCAGCCGGCCTTCGTGCTCACGCATCGGGCGTTCTCGGTGCCGGGTGGTGCGGATGTGCGATTCCGGTCGGGTGGCGTCGCGGCGGTGCACGCGGAGGCGGTCGCTGCCGCCGAGGGTCGCGATGTCTGGATCGTGGGCGGAGGTGAGCTCGCAGGACAGTTCGCGGATGCGGGGCTCCTCGACGAGGTGTGGGTGCAGTTCGCCCCCGTGACGATCGGGGCTGGCCAGCCGCTGCTGCCCCGTTCCCTCGACCTGGAGCTCGTGGATCACGCGCGAAATGGCGGCTTCCTGTGTGGGAGGTATCGCGTGCTGGCGCCCGCTGAATAGGTCCCGCCGGGGAGGCCGCCGTTAAGGTCACGGGTTTGTTAAGAGTCTTGCGCATACTTTTGTTCGTACGCTTTACTAACAAACGTGACGACCACGGATGCGCCTCGCAGCGCTGCGACCCGCGCCCTTCGGCCCAGCGCCAAGGTGCTCCCCGAGCACGCGCGCAGCCACAACCGTGCGCTCGTGCTGCAGACGCTCTACAGCGGCGGGCCCGCAAGCCGAGCCGATCTCGCCCGCGAGACCGGCCTCACCCGCGTCACCATCTCCGACCTGGTGGCCGAGCTCATCGCCGAGGGCTACGTGATCGAGACGGGCCAGCGCGGCGACGCCCGCCCCGGCAAGCCCGCCATCCTCCTCGACATCCACCGCGACGGGTATCGCATCATCGGCGTCGACCTCTCCGACACGGATGTGTTCCGCGGTGCCGTGCTCGACCTCGACGGCAGCATCCTCACCCGCCTCGAAGCCCGCACCGACGGCGCATCGGGCGCCGAGGTCACCGACATCGTCACCCGCCTCGTCCGCGATCTCGTCGCCTCCGCCGACCAGCCCGTGCTCGGCATCGGGGTCGGATCCCCCGGCATCGTCGACCTCGAGGGAGTGGTCCGCAGCGCTCCCAACCTCGGCTGGCACGACGAGCCGCTGCAGCAGACCCTCAGTGCCGCCACCGGCCTCCCGGTGCACGTCGGCAACGACGCGAACGCCGCCGTCCTCGCCGAGCACAGCTTCGGCGGCTCGACGGGCGACCTCCTGCTCATCCGCGTCGGCCGCGGCGTGGGTGCCGGCCTCATCATCGGCGGCCGCCCGCTCTTCGGCAGCACGTTCGCCGCGGGGGAGCTCGGCCACGTGGTGGTGGGCACGGATGGCGGCGCCGAGTGCGCGTGCGGCAAACGCGGGTGCCTTGAGACGTGGCTCGCGGCGCCGCGTCTGCGCGCCGGGATCGCCGAAGCACAGGATGACGCGGCCCGCGAAGCGGTCGTGCGTCGCGCCGGCGAGCGGCTCGGCATCGCCCTCGCACCCGTCGTGGGCGCGCTCAACCTCGACGAGGTCGTCATCAGCGGCCCCGCCGACCTCTTCGACGGCCCCCTCACCGAGGCCGCGATCGATACGTTCCGCACACGCACGATGGCCGAGTTCCACGGCCACCTGAGCGTGCGGATGTCAGAACTCGGTCAGGACATCGTCATGCGCGGCGCGGCCGCCATCGTCCTCTCCGGGCAGCTCGGGGTCTCCTGACTCCGGCGATCCATTGCACCAGCGCTCGCGCCGGCCGGCGTCAGCGTCATTCAACGAAGAAGGAACGCAGATGAATCGAAAGCTCGCCAGCGTCGCTGCGGCGACTGCTGCGCTCGTCGTTCTCGCGGGGTGCTCGGCGAACGCCGACGCGCCGGGCGCAGACGACGCCACAGGCCAGAACATCACTTTCTGGGTGATGGGCGGTGACACCCCCGACGCGCTCCGCGACTACCTGAAGAACGAGTACAAGGAGCGCACCGGGGGGACCCTCACGATCGAGGAACAGGGCTGGGGTGACGCTCTGTCGAAGCTCACCACGGCACTGCCTGACGCCGACAATACCCCGGACGTGACGGAGATCGGGAACACCTGGTCGCCCACGTTCACCACGGTGGGCGCGTTCAGCGACATCTCCGACCTCTACGACGAGCTCGGCGGCGACAAGCTCCTGGCGTCGTTCGTCGAGGTGGGCGAGGTCGACGGTGCGAACTACGCGCTGCCGTACTACTTCGGCTCGCGCTACGTGTTCTACCGCAAGGATCTCTACCAGGCCGCGGGCGTCGAGGTTCCGACGACCCTCGGGCAGCTCACCGAGGTGGCCTCGGCGCTGCGCACCGACAGCCTCTCCGGCTTCTACCTGGGCGGCGAGGACTGGCGCAACGGCATCTCGTGGGTCTTCGCGCACGGCGGCGAGCTCGCCGTGAAGGATGGCGACGAGTGGGTCTCGAGCCTCTCCGACCCGAAGACGATCGAGGGTCTGGAGGCGCTGCAGGCGCTCTACACGGCCGCATCGAACGCGCCCGTCACGGAGGCCGACAGCACCCCGTGGGTCAACATCAACACGCAGCCGGAGGCCGCAGCGCCCGAGTCGGCGACGATCATCGCACCCGGTTGGGCGCACTGGTCGATCGGCGACCTCGCACCGGACCCCGCCGACAGCTCGAAGACGATCGCCACCTGGAACGATGACGTGTTCGGCGTCTACCCGCTGCCCGGCGTCGACGGCGGCGTCGCCCCGGTGTTCGCGGGCGGATCCAACATCGCCATCTCGGCCGCCTCGAAGAACCAGGCGGGCGCGCGCGAGCTCATGAAGATCATCTTCAGCGCCGAGTACCAGCAGATGCTGGGCGAGAACGGCCTCGGCCCGGCCAACTCGGACTACGTGTCCGCTCTCGGCGACGACCAGTTCGCGAAGGCCCTCATCGAGTCCGCGCTCGGATCGAAGCTCACCCCTGCGGCTCCCGGCTGGGCCGCGGTCGAGGGCTCGGGCCTCCTCGAGGAGTTCTTCGGCAAGGTCAACGCGGGAGGCGACATCGCGTCGCTCGCCGCCGAGTACGACGCCAAGATCACCCCGCTCCTCAACCCCTGATCGGGTGCCGGTCGGGCGGCGTCACGCAGACCCGCCCGACCGGCGCACCGCTCCTGCATCACAGCCTTCGAGAAAGGAGGTCCCCGCATGCCCGCGATGGCTCGTCAGCGCATCGAACCCCGCACTCCGGTGCCCTACATCCTCATCGTCCCTGCGGTCGTCGCGCTCCTGCTGGGCCTCGGCTATCCGCTCATCTGGCAGCTCATCACCGCGTTCCAGAAGTACGGTCTCGCGCAGCAGTTCGGAAAGGCGCCCGAGTGGGTCGGCTTCGACAACTTCGCCGAACTGGTGTGGATGGGGGAGTTCTGGGCTGTTCTCGGGCGCTCGCTCGTCTTCTGCATCGTGACCGCGGTCGTCACGGTCGTGATCGGCGTGCTCATGGCGCTGCTGATGAATGCCGTCGGTCGGGCCGCCGCCCTCATCCTGCAGATCTCGATGCTGCTGGCGTGGGCGATGCCCGTCGCCGCGGCGACGACCGTCTTCATCTGGCTCTTCGACCGCCGACGCGGCGTCGTCAACTACCTGCTCGACATGATCCCCGGCGTCGAGATGAACCGCTTCGACTGGCTCGGAACCCCTGCGACGTTCTTCATCGTCGCGAGCATCCTGATCATCTGGATGTCGGTTCCCTTCGTCTCGTTCGCCGTGTACGCGGGCCTCACCCAGATCTCCGACGAGGTGATGGAGGCCGCGCAGCTCGACGGAGCGAGCGGGTGGCGTCGCTTCACCGACATCATCGTGCCGATGATCCGCCCTGTGCTGTCGATCGTGCTGCTGCTGCAGCTCATCTGGGATCTGCGCGTCTTCGCCCAGATCACCCTGCTCAAGGATGCGGGTTCGAAGTCGGGCGACTTCGACCTGCTCGGCACGTACATCTTCAAGCTCGGCGCCAGCTCCAACGACTTCGGCATGGCGAGCGCGGTGTCCATCATCGTGCTGCTCATCACCATCGCCATCAGCTGGGTGTATGTGCGCGACCTGATCAAGGAGGACGAGGCGCGATGACGACGCTCAAGCTCCGCCGCACCGCCCTCACGGTGCTCGCGATCGTGCTCGCGATCGTGTGGGTGTTCCCCGTCTACTGGATGGTCAACTCGTCGTTCGTGTCGACGGCCGTGCTGCAGCAGTTCACGCCGCGGTTCTTCCCCGGCGAGTACTTCACGATCTCCAACTTCACCGGGGCGATCTCCGACGGCTCATTCTTCGGGGCGCTCGGGATGAGCCTCTCGATCACGCTCATCGTGGTCGTGGTGTGCCTCGTGTTCGCGTTCCTCGGCGCGGTGGCGATCAGCCGCTTCCGCTTCCGCGGGCGCAAGAGCTTCGTGCTGGCGCTCCTGCTCATCCAGATGCTCCCCGCAGAGGGGCTCTTCATCGCGCAGTACAAGATGATGTCCTCTGTCGGTCTTCTCAACTCGATCGTCGGCGTCTCGGTGATCTACATCGCCGCCGTGGTGCCGTTCACGGTGTGGATGCTGCGCGGCTTCGTCGCGGGGGTGCCGGCGGAGCTGGAGGAGGCTGCGATGGTGGATGGGCTGAGCCGCTTCGGCGCGTTCATGCGCATCACGTTCCCGCTGCTCGCGCCCGGTCTCGTGGCCTCCGGGGTGTATGCGTTCCTGCAGGCCTGGAACGAGTTCACGGTCGCGGTGGTGCTGCTGCCGGCGGAGGCGGCGCAGACGCTGCCACTGTGGCTGCGCGGTTTCGTGCAGGCGTCTGCGACGCGTGAGACCGACTGGGGTCAGGTGATGGCGGCGTCGACGATCGTGGCAGTGCCGGTCATCATCTTCTTCCTCATCGTCCAGGGGCGGATGACGAGCGGCATCGTCGGCGGGGCGGTGAAGGGATGAGCACTCCAGACG
>JAEYUT010000172.1 GCA_023432305.1 Actinomycetes bacterium | reverse complement strand
CGCCATGGCAATGCGGCCTCCGGTGCGTTCGCGCGGCGTCTCTACGACGCCGTGCAGGCGCTGCGGGATCCCGTGGAGGGTGGGTTATTCCGCTACGGCGTGAACCGCGACTGGACCGACCCGCACTACGAGCGCATGCTGTCCGACAACGCCCAGCTGCTCGATCTGGCGACGGGGTTCGGCGACTCCTCGACCGCGGACGCCGTGGCCGGGTTCCTCACTAACGTGCTGAGGCTGCCCGGCGGTGCGTTCGCATCCGCGCAGGATTCCGAGAGCATCATCGACGGGGTGCGCAGCGAGGGCGGCTACTACGCCCGCGACGCCGCGGGCCGCGAGGGCCTTGCGCCGCCCGCGCTCGACGAGAAGGTGCTCACGGGACTCAACGGCATGGCGATCGGCGCGCTCGCGGATGCGGGCGTGCGATTCGATCGGCTCGACTGGATCGCTGCGGCGCGCCAGGCGGCGGACGCGGTGCTCGCCCAGGCGCTCGTCGACGGCCCCGACGGGCTGCGGGTGCGTCGCGCGGTGCGCGATGGCCGGGCGTCGGATGCAGCGGCGACCCTCGAGGATGTGGGAGGTCTCGCAGGCGGGCTGCTGCGTGTCGCGCTCGCCGCGGGGGACGCCTCGCTCGCTGGGACTGCGCGGCGACTCGTGGAGGCCTGCATCGTCGAGGACGGTGGCACGGTGACGGTGCGCGCGCCCGGCGGGGGAGACCCGGTGCTCTCGGCGCGCGGCATCGCTGTCGACGTGGACCAGACGGAGGGGGCGACGCCGTCCGGTGCGGCGCTCTTCGCATCCGCGGCGGCGCAGCTCGCCTCGCTCACGGGGGAGGCACGTTTCGCGCGGGCCGCAGAGGCGGTTCTCGGTCCGCTGCTGGAGCCGGCGCTGGCTCGGCCGATCGCCTTCGGGGCGACGCTCGCCGTCGCCGAGCGGCTCGTCGCATCCGAGGCCCAGCTCGTGGTGCTCGTGCCGAGCGAGGGTGCCGATGACGCGCTCGTGGCGCGGGCGCGCGCGTGGGCGGCGCCGGGGCGCACGCTCGCGATCGTGACGCCTGAGCAGGCGTCAGCGCTCGCCGAGGTGGGTCTTGGGGTGTCCGCCGACCGCACCGTGCAGGCAGGCGCGCCGACTGCTTACCTGTGCGAGGGCGTCGTGTGCCGCCTGCCGACGACGGATGCGGGGGAGCTCGCCGCTGCGCTCGCTGCGTGAGCGGCGGGGCGGTCAGGAGGCCGCGAGGGTCACGAGGGGCGCGTCGGGGTCGGCGGTCCACTCGTTGAGCGACCCGTCGTAGACCGCCACATTCGTCTCGCCGAGCACGGTGAGCGCGAGGGCGGCGGCGGTCGCGGCGATGCCGCCCGCGCAGTACGCGATGAGGCGGGGCGCGCCGAGGACATCCGCGAAGGTCTCGCGCAGGGCCGCCGCAGGAAGCGCCGCGTTCGTCTCCCTGTTCACGAGGCGCGCGGCGGGAGCTGAGATCGACCCGGGGATGTGCCCGGCACGCGGGCGGGGGGATGCTTCGCCCGTGAACTCCTTGGGCGGCACCGAGCACACGAGAGCGGCCGCGATCTGGCCGCGCACCACCGCCTCCACTTCGGCTTTGTCGGCCCAGAGCTCGGGCCGCTCGACGCCGTCGAACACCGCAGGGGAGGGCTCGACGTGCCCGAGGTCGACCGGTCGCCCTTCGGCTCGCCACTTGGTGAGGCCGCCGTCGAGCACGGCGACGCGGTCGTGACCGAACGAGCGCAGAAGCCACCACAGGCGCGCAGCCCACTGGCCCACCGCGGTGTCGTAGATGATGACCGTGGTCTCCGGTGTCACGCCGAGCGCGCCCGCCGCGGCGATGAAGCGCGTGTGCTGGGGGCGGGTGAACGGGTAGGCGCCGTCGGGGTCGGAGAACTCCTCGATGAGGTCGGCGAACACCGCGCCCTCGATGTGGCCGTCGAGCACGTACTGCTCGTGGCCGCTCAGGTAGCCGTTCGCGCCGTTCGGGTGCGTGAACGCCGCGACCGAGGCGTCGACGACGAGCAGTGCGGAGCCGCCCAGGTGGTCGGCGAGCCACTGTGTCGAGACGAGCGGCGGAAGAACGAGTGCGTCGATCATGCGCTCCACGCTAATCACCGCCACCGCCATCGGCTGGGGGATTGCAATAGTCGGTAACGCGTTCACAGGAAGCGAATGTCAAGAATTCTTGACATCGCGTGGCACTGGTCGTACCGTCGAGCCATGACCGACACCCACCCTCTCGCCGACGACGAGCGCGAACCCATGAGCCTCACCGAGGTGAGCCGCTGGGCATCCCTCACCCTCATCGTCGTGACCACCGTCGCGTACGGATTCATCGTCCTCCCGCAGGTCTCCACCACCGCTCCCCGCGACATCGACTGGCAGATCCCCATGCTGTGGGCGATCGGCATCAGCATCGTCGGCACCATCGTGCTGTCGATCGTCATCGCGATCGTGAACGCCATCATCACGAGGCGCGAACCGCAGAAGGCGGATGTGCGCGAGAAGCAGATCGAACGCTACGGCGACCGCATCGGCCAGTCGATCATGGCCGTCGGCACGGCCGTCGTGCTGGTGATGGCGATGCTCGAGCTCGACGCCTTCTGGATCGGCAATGCCCTCTTCCTGCTCGGTGCCATCGGCTCGAGCATCGGCGCGATCATGAGCATCCGGGCACTGCGCGGAGTGTTCGGTGGTTAAGGCCACCAACGTCACCAACGACATCAGAGAGCTCCGCACCGCCCGCTCCATCACCCAGGCTGCGCTCGCCGCCGAGGTGGGCGTCACCCGCCAGACGATCATCGCGATCGAACAGGGCCGCTACTCGCCCTCGCTTGAGATGGCGTTCCAGATCGCGCGCGTCCTCGGCGTGCGGCTCGATGAGGTGTTCCACTACCCGGAGGGGTGAGGGCCCTAGAGTGTCGGCGTGACAGCGCCCGCCAGGCTCGGTACCACCATCACCCCGGTCGAGACCGTGGAGTACGCGCGGGGGCTCTTCTGCAGGCCCCGGATCAAGACCGCCACGCGCACCGACTACCTCGACTGGACGGTCGATGGCCTGCCCGTCCGTGAACTGTTCGAATCAGCCAAACCGGGCTCGGCCCCGGTGCTCGAGAGCACGCTCATCTCGCCCGCCGGGTCGCTCGACGAGTACACACGGGACCGCCTGCGCGCGCTGCTCGGGGAGGTGGGAAGTGACACGTCCGACGCCGTCTTCCCCAACGGGCGCGTGGGCATCCTGTTCTGCAACGTGTGCGGGGGACTCGACTGCCCGACCCTCAGCGCTGCCATCGAGTTCGATGACAACACCGTCACCTGGCGCGACATCGCTTTCCAGACTGACGGGGAGCCGCTCTCGATCGCAGATCAGGTTGGTGTCACCATCACGTTCGCGCGGGAGCAATACGAGGCGACCATCCGCGAGCTGCTGGCCCGCCCCTAACCCCCGAGCAGCTGCGCGATGCGCACGTCGCGGGCGTTGCGCATGTGGGAGCGGGCCACGTCCTCGGCGAGCGCTCCGTCGCCGGCGGCGATCGCGTCGATGATGGCGCGGTGCTCGTCGTGGGCGGCGGTGGCGCGGTCGCCGTGGGCGTAGGTGGTCTGGGTGAGGCGGCGGAGGGCGTTCTCGATCTGGCCGAGGAACCGGGTGAGGTAGGGGTTCTCGGCGGCCTCCGCGATGGTGCGGTGG
>JAEYUT010000032.1 GCA_023432305.1 Actinomycetes bacterium | reverse complement strand
GACCCACGGGGCGCTGCGTGACGATCATCCGTCCGGTGCCTTCGGGGTTCGGGCCGTAGCGCCCCTGGATGCGCGGGGCCTCTTCGGCGAACCAGCGCAGGAACTCGCCCCCGTAGGTGACTTCGCCGCGCGCTTCGGCGAGCGGCTTGCCCATCTCGAGGGTCATGAGCAGTGCGAATTCGTCGGCGCGCTCCATGAGCAGCTCCCACGCCTTGCGCAGCAGCTCGCCGCGCACGCGTGCGGGCGTCGCGGCCCAGGAGGCTGCGGCGTCCACGGCGGCGTCGAGCGCGGCGATGCCGTCGGCGGGCGATGCGTCGGCGATGGTCGCGAGGGTGTCGCCCGTGGCGGGGTCGCTCACCGTGATCTGGCGGCCTGAGGTCCCGTCCACCCAGCTTCCGCCGATGTACAGCTTCGTGGGGACCTTGGCCAGGAGCTCGTTCGCAGAGATCATGCCCCCATCATCTCGCACACATCCCCGAATCGCACAACTGATTCCGCACATTCCGAGCGGGAATCTCGCGGATTCCCGCTCGGAAGCGCGTTATTGCGCGGGAATCAGTCGCCGTGCGCGCCCTTGAAGAGCTTCGACGGCCACCACAGGGTGCGGCCCAGATCGTGCCCGGCCGCGGGAACCAGCAGCGAGCGGACGATGATCGTGTCGACCAGCACGCCGAACGCCACGATGAAGGCGATCTGCGCGAGGAACAGGATCGGGATGACGCCGAGCGCCGCGAACGTCGCCGCCAGCACGACACCGGCCGACGTGATCACCGAACCGGTCACGATGAGACCGCGCGTGATGCCGTGGTGGGCACCGTGCACCAGCGTCTCCTCGCGCACACGCGTCATGAGGAAGATGTTGTAGTCCACCCCCAGCGCCACCAGGAATACGAACGCGTACAGCGGCACCGCCGGGTCCGCTCCGGGGAAGCCGAAGAGGTGGTTGAACACGAGCGCCGAGACCCCGAGCGCCGCCGCGAACGACACCACCACCGTGGCGATGAGCAGCAGCGGAGCCACGAGGGAGCGCAGCAGCAGCATCAGGATCAGGAAGATGACCCCGAGGATGATCGGGATGATCAGGTTGCGGTCGTGGATCGACGTGTCATTGGTGTCGATCGCGGTCGCGGTGACGCCGCCGACGATCGCATCCGCGTCCACGTCCTTCACCGCCTCGCGCAGCTCCCGAACGGTCTTCTCGGCCTCCGCCGAGTCGGCAGCCGAGCTGAGCGTCGCCTGCAGCAGCACCTCGCCGTCGACCACGGTCGGCTCGAACGCGTCCGCGCCGGGGAACGGCAGCGGCTCGGCGTCGGATCCTGCGGGGATCGTGCCGGTCGGGCTGTCCTCCGAGAGCACGACGACCGAGTCGATGCCGTCGAGCGCGAGCGCGGCGTCCGCGAGCGCATCGAGGTCGGACTCCGGTCCCACGATCACCGCAGGGCTGCCGGATCCGCCGGGGAAGTGCTCGCCGAGCAGGTCCTGGCCGTCGCGCGCCTGCGATTCGGTGAGGATGAGGTCGGACTGCGCGACCCCCTCGGCCTTCAGCTGGGTCACACCCACCGCGGCGATCAGCAGCACGAGCGTCGAGGTCACCCACACGGTGCGCGGGCGGCTCGAGACGAGCTTCGCAACACGCGTCCACAGGGTCGATTCCTTCTCGGTGGTGCCCACCTTCGGGCGGAAGGGCCAGAAGGCGACACGCCCCGCCCAGAACAGGAATGCCGGCAGCAGCGTGAGGGCGGCGAGCATCGCGAACACGATGCCGATCGACCCGACGGGGCCGAGCGAGCGGTTCGAGTTGAGGTCGCTGAACAGCAGGCACAGGAGGCCCGCGATGACGGTTCCTCCCGAGGCGACGATGGGCTCGATCGAACCGCGCACGGCGGCCTTGGTGGCGTCCCAGCGGTCCTCGTGCTCACGCAGCGCCTCACGGTAGCGGGCGACGTAGAGCAGCGAGTAGTCGGTCGCGGCGCCGATCACGAGGATGAACAGGATGCCCTGCACCTGGCCGTTGATCTGCACGATCTCGGCCTTGGCGAGCCACCAGACGAGCAGGATCGCGGCCGCGAGCGCGAAGACCGCCGTGCTGAGCACGAGAACGGGCAGCAGCGGCGAGCGGTAGACGATCAGCAGGATGAGGAAGACCGCGGTGAGTGCGACGAGCAGCAGCAGACCGTCGATGCCGGTGAACGCGGCCGCGAGGTCGGTGGAGAAGCCAGCGGGGCCGGTGACGGCGGCCTCGAGCCCGTCGGGGGCGTCGGCGAAGAGCGCGCGGATCTCCTCGACGGGCTCCTTGATCTCGCCGTCCGCGTCGATCGGGACGAACGCTTCGACGGCCTCGCCGTCCTCCGAGGGGATCGCAGGGCTCAGCTCGCCGACGCCGGGAAGGTCGGCGATCTCTCCGAGCACGTCCTCGATGTATGCGCTGTCGGCGTCGGTCAGGCCGCCGTCGCGGGCGAACACGACGATCGCGGGGATCTCGTTGGATCCGGCGAACTCCTTCTGAAGCTCGGTGACGCGGGTCGCGTCGGCGCTGTCGGGCAGGTAGTCGGACTGGGTGTTCGAGGAGACCTCGCCGATCTTGCCGAAGTAAGGGCCGCCGACGCCTGCCGCGGCGAGCCATACGAGGATGAGGACGGCGGGCAGGAGGATCCGCAGGATGCGCGTGAGAGGCGTGCGTCGCCGGGCGGGTGCCGGCTGGGTGCTCGAGGGCTCGGGGGTCGCGTCGGTGGTGGTGGTCTTCGCGCTGTGCCGGCTCACGCCGACACCGCCACGGTGGCGCCGGCGTCGCCGACCTCGGCGAGCGCGCGAGCGCCCGTCACGGGATCGACGGGGGCCGTGAGGTCGGAGAGCACGGT
>JAEYUT010000017.1 GCA_023432305.1 Actinomycetes bacterium | reverse complement strand
TCGGATACCTCAAGCAGCTGCTGCCGCGCCGCCCCGACCTCAAGGTCATCGTCACCTCAGCCACCATCGACCCCGAGAGCTTCGCCCGACACTTCGCCGACGCGAACGGCGAACCGGCCCCCGTGATCGAGGTCTCCGGCCGCACCTACCCCGTCGAGATCCGCTACCGCCCCCTCGTGGGAACGGTTATGCAGGATGACGACGATGTTGTGCAGGATGACGACCCTGTTATGCAGGATGATGCGGCCTTCTCCCCCGGAAATCAGGGAGTATCGGGCCGGACTGCAGCCGTATCTCCTGCACAACGGAATGGGGTTCCTGCACAACGGAATGGGGTTCCTGCACAACGGCAGACGCCGGAGGCGGATGGCGGCGACGTGCAGCAGGGCATCATCGATGCTCTCGTCGAACTGGGCCGCGAAGCGCCGGGCGATGTGCTCGTGTTCCTCTCCGGCGAATCCGAGATCCGGGATGCCGCGGACGTCGTGCGCGGCCGATTCGGATCCGACACCGAGGTCGTCCCCCTCTACGGCCGCCTCTCCGCCGCCGAGCAGCACCGGGTGTTCGAGACCAAGCGCGCCCCCGGGATCCGCCGCCGCGTCGTGCTCGCCACGAACGTCGCCGAGACGAGCCTCACCGTGCCCGGCATCAAGTACGTCATCGACGCCGGAACCGCGCGCATCAGCCGCTACTCGCCGCGCGCCAAGGTGCAGCGCCTCCCGATCGAGGCCATCAGCCAGGCCTCCGCCAACCAGCGCTCCGGCCGCGCCGGCCGCACGAGCGACGGCATCGCGATCCGCCTCTACTCCGAGGACGACTTCGAGCGCCGCCCCGAGTTCACCGACCCCGAGGTGCTGCGCACCGGCCTCGCCGCCGTCATCCTGCAGATGCTCGAGCTGCGACTCGGAGACATCCGCGAATTCCCCTTCCTCACCCCACCCGACTCACGCGGCATCGCGGACGGCCTCGACCTGCTCAGCGAGCTCGGCGCCGTCGACAGGGAGCAGCGCATCACGCGGGTGGGCCGCGACCTCGCCCGCCTGCCCGTCGACCCGCGCTTCGGACGCATGCTCGTCGAAGCGAAGAAGCACGGCGTCGTGCGCGAGGTCGCCGCAATCGTCGCGGGACTCTCGATCCAGGACCCGCGCGAGCGTCCCCTCGAGAAGCGGCCTCAGGCGGATGCCGCGCACGCGCGGTTCCGTGATCCCGGCTCCGACTTCATCTCGCTGCTGAACCTCTGGAACCACCTCGAAGAGAAGCAGAAGGAGCTCTCGTCGAGCGCATTCCGCCGCATGTGCCGAGCCGAGTTCCTGAACTACCTGCGGGTGCGCGAATGGCAGGACCTGTACCGGCAGATCGTGCGCGCGGGCAAGTCGGTGGGGCTCGAGACCCGGGAGCGCTCGACCGATGCCGACGGCATCCACAAGTCGGTGCTCGCGGGGCTGCTGTCGCGCCTCGGCCTGCGGGATGCCGACAAGAAGGACTACCTCGGATCCCGCGGCCAGCGCTTCGTGATCTTCCCCGGATCCGGCCTCGCCAAGAAGAACCCGGCTGCGGTGATGGCCGCCGAGCTCGTGGAGACCTCGCGCCTGTTCGCACGCACGGTCGCATCCATCGATCCTGCGTGGGCCGAGCCGATCGCCGGCGACCTCGTGAAGCGCTCCTACTCGGAGCCGCATTGGTCGAGCAAGCACGGTGCGGCGCTCGTCTGGGAGAAGGCGACGCTCTACGGGGTGCCGATCATCCAGCGCCGCAGGGCCCAGCTCGCCCGCATCGACGCGCCCCTCGCACGCGAGCTGTTCATCCGCCACGCGCTCGTCGAAGGCGACTGGCCGCACGAACTGCAGCGCTCCGCCCTCCTCGGATTCGACCGCGCGAACGAGAAGCTGCGGCGCGAGCTCGGCGAGATCGAGGAGCGCACCCGCCGCCGTGACATCCTCACGGGCGACGAGGCCGTCTTCGAGTTCTACGACCGCCGCATCCCCGACGACGTCACCGACTCGCGCCGCTTCGCGAGCTGGTGGAAGAAGACGAAGACCGAGCAGCCCGACCTGCTCACCATGACCCGCAGCGACCTGCTCGAGGACGACGACGCGGGCGATGCCGCCGGCTTCCCCGACGAGTGGGTGCAGGCGGATGCGCGCTTCGCACTGCGCTACCGGTTCGAGCCCGGCGCCGACGACGACGGCGTCTCCGTCGTGATCCCGCTCGCCGTGCTGCCGCGTGTCACCCAGCGCGGCTTCGACTGGCTCGTGCCCGGCATGCGCGAGGAGCTGCTGACCGCGCTCATCAAAGCCCTGCCGAAGGCCATCCGCAAGAACGTCGTGCCCGCCGCCGACTGGGCCCGCCGCCTCAGCACCGAACTGCCCGTGCACTCGGATGCGCCGGTCGCCGAGGCGCTCGCGGAGGCGATCCGCGCCGCCACCCACACGCCCGTCGCCGCCTCCGACTTCGAGTGGGAGCGCGTGCCCGAGCACCTGCGGATGCGCTTCGTGGTCGTCGATCAGCGCGGGCGCCAGCTCGCCGCGGGCCGCGACCTCGCCGCTCTGCAGGGGCGACTCGCCGAGCGGGCCCGCACCGATGTCGCGGTCGCCACCGCCGCCGCGACGCCCGGCCGCGACATCGAGCGCACCGGCATCACCGAATGGGATCTCGGGAAGCTGCCCGAGCAGGTCACCGCGAAGCAGGGGGGCTCGACCGTCGTCGGCTACCCCGCACTCGTCGATACGGGCGCGGGAGTCGACCTGACGGTGTTCGCGAGCCGCGCGCAAGCGGATGCCTCGCACATCCGGGGTGTTCAGCGGCTCGTCGCGCTCACCCTCCCGAATCCGCTCAGCTACGTGCAGCAGCAGCTCACCGGCACCGAGAAGCTGCTCCTCGCGACCGCGCCGTACTCGTCCACGAAGGCCCTGCTCGACGATGTCATGCTCGCTGTCGTCGAGGAGCTGAGCGATGGCGCCGCCCCCCGCACGCCCGCCGACTTCGCGGCGCTGCAGGAGAAGGTCAACGCGGGGCTCATGGATGCGCTGTTCGGCG
>JAEYUT010000164.1 GCA_023432305.1 Actinomycetes bacterium | reverse complement strand
GCCTGACCGCTTCCAGTTCATCCTGCGCCAGGCAGTCGCCGCGGGAGTCGACGCCAATGGGATCGCGCGGGCATTCCTGGCGATGCTCGCGGGGGGCGGCGTCAAGGGCGACGGCATCGCGCGACCGGCAGAGCCGGGTTCCGTCACCACAGAGCGATGGACGCTCGCCCTCGGCACGATGATCAGTCTGCGGCTGCGAGGCCGCGCCCACGAATGCCGTCCCTACCTCGACATCCTCGACCCGTTCATGCGGCTCGCGTCGCCGGTCATCCCCGATGGAAGCGGATGGGACACCCTCCTGCCCCTGCAGGCGGGCATCACGTCGATGCTCGCGGGAGATTACAAGCGCGCCCTCGACTACTTCACGCTTGCGCAGTTCCAGCCCGTGAACCCGAGCCTGCCCATGCTCACGCGCGATGCCTACGCCAAGGCCGCGGTCATCCATGCCCTGTTCGGCACGCCCGCGCGGGCGCAGCTGATGCTCGACTACGCCGACGCGGTGCCGCGCACGCAGAGCTGGATCGAGCCGTCGATCGACGCGACACTGGCCATCGCGCGGGCCGCGCTGTCGCTGCGCGACACGCAGCGTGCCCTCACCGAGATCGACGCGATCATGCTGCACCACGTCGGTGAGATGTGGCCCTTCTTCTCGGCGTGCGCGCGCCGCACCCTCGAGCACGCGGGCAAGCATCGCATGCTCATGGAGTGCGTCGAGCTATATGAGGTGATGCCCTTCCCCCGGGTCGCCGGCTGCGGCGTGCAGGGGAGCGTCTTCCCGCTCGCGCGCGTGAGCGGGCACATGCTGACCGGCGATATCGACGCGGCGCGCTCCGCCCTGTGGGAGGCGGACCCCGACTATGTGGGCACGCGGATGGCGGCCCTCCACGTCGAGCTGCGCGCGGGACGCTGGGCGGATGCGATCCGCGTCGCCCACTCGCTCGATTCCGAGATGTGGCGGGGTCTTCGTCAGGTCGAAGCGGCACGTCTCGCGGGCCTTGCCGAGGCGTACCTGCGGCTGGAGCGTCACGCCGAGCTCGACGCGGTGCTGCAGTCCGCCGTGGCGCTCGAGTTCGGCCCCTGCGACCTGGTCCACTTCTCGGAAGGGGTGCTCCAGTATGCCGACCAGAACATCGCGAACTGGCCGAGGATCACCGAGCCGCCGACCGCAGCCATCTCGTCCCCCTGCTCGGCGGAGGCGACGCTCACCAAGCGCGAGCTCGAGGTGCTCCGCATGCTCGCCACCTCCACTCCTCTGAAGAAGATCGCCGAAGACGCCTACATCTCCCAGAACACGCTCAAGACGCACCTGCGCACCATCTACCGCAAGCTCGGAGTCCCGGGCCGCGATGCGGCGATCCTGCGGGCGCGCGCTGAAGGATGGATCGCCTGATTCGCCCTCTCACCCCGGGGTGAGATCAGCGCCCCGCAGGGTGGAAGATCCGCTTCCGGAGCGGATCGGGAAGATCAGCCGCCTAGCGTCCGTAATGGAGCGGAACCCACACGGTCAGCTCCCTTCGGGTTGCTGATTCTCTTGGCGATGGGTGGTGGCAGATCGTGTCGAGTCGCACGGATCCTCGAACCACCCGGCGTCGCGCGGTCGCGGCGGGCGGGCTCATCGCAGCCCTGACCCTGGGCGCGCTCCCCCTCCCCCCGGCGACGGCCCTGTCGACAGTGGAGACCGAACTCGATACGCAGATCGTGTCGGCAGCGGCCGTCGCGCCGGCGGCGACCGCCGCAGCGGTACCTGCGGCGACGCCGGTCAACACCGCTTTCGTCGAGTCCGCCAACGCCTACTACACGCTGCACCGATCGATCTCGTCGCCGGTGACCGTCACGATCGAGTTGCGCGAAGCCGGCACGCAGAGCACGCCGAGGTCGGGAGTGGCGCTGGGCGGCACGATCACGCTCCCCACAAGCGTCAACGGGCACTCCGCGAATGCGCTCGGCGTATCGGCCGACGGAGTCTTCTACTTCACCACGCAACGCGACACGGAGACCCGCAAGGGGGGAGTATCGGTCTGGCGGTACGTGGTGAAGGGGATGCCCAACACGAACCGCCCCAGCTACAAGTGCGACGACGGCTCGACACCGCGAGGCTCCCGGACCAGCGGGTGGGTGTGCGGCCCCGAGCTGGTGATCTCGGAACTCTCGCTGAACTCCGGAGCCAATGGCGGCGGCACCATCGTCGGCGGCGCAGTGCACCCGATCAGCGGTGCGTTCTACTTCACCTACATCAGCTCCACGCCGTCGACGGCGGTCGGTCCGGCCAACCCGACCGGCCCGGGAAATGTGCGTGCGCATGTGTACCGCTACGACCCGACACGCGCTCTCGAGTTGGGAGAGGACGAAGCGGGTGAGGTGATGCATGTCGACATGCGCAAGCACGCCACATTCCGCACCGACGACCTCGAGAACGGGATCGGCGGTCGCCTCAACGGCGATATCGCGTTCGACGGTCAGGGGAATCTGCTCCTCACCGTGAGCAATCCGGACCAGAATCCGGGCTCGCGTGTGACGAACCCCAATTCTGACGAACCTGACGGGCAGATGATGCTCGCGACGGTGCCGTACGAGGACTACAGGGATTTCGAGACCATCCGATGGACGGAGAACGCCACCGCCGTCCCCGCGATCGAGCCTCGCTCGATGATCGGCGGTCTCGGGCAGCAGGCGCGCTACAACCCGATCGTCGCCGAGAGCTCAGGGCTCAACGGTCTGGCCTACACCGGGTCAGGTCAGCTGATCGCGCAGCAGGGCGCGACGCATGCTGTCGCGAGTCCCACCACGTTCGTGGCGCGCGGAGCCGCGACCGGCATCGCCGCATCGGGCGGCAGCCGTCAGCCTGTCGACCTGGCCTCCTCTCGGGTGCCCGCCACGATCACGGTGCTGAAGAACTTCGAGGAGAAGCTGGACGCCTCCGATCAGGTGGTGCTGAATGCGGATCTGACGGTGGGCTCGACGACGACCAGGCTCGACCCTGTCACCACCACGGGAAGCGACGCGGGCCTGCAGACGGTGCAGATCGGGCCTTCGCCCTTCGAGGGGCGCGGCACGCTCACGGTGGGCGAGAGGGTCGTCCCTGAGAGCAGCGCAGCGCTGTACTCATCCGCATACTCCTGCTACGCGATGCCGCCACCCTACGCCGACCGCGGGATCGTCGAGCCGGTGCGGTTCCTCAGCGGGGAGGGCACATCGATCTCCTTCTCGTATGTGCAGGAGATGGCGAAGGTCGCGGGGATCACCGTCGGGGCGGGGCTCGACGACGTCGGGTCGATCGAGACCGACGGCTATGCGATCACGTGCGAGTTCACCAACGGACCCCTGCGTCCCGATCTGGTGGTCGGCAAGAGCGCCCTGCCGGAGAGCGGAACGCGCCTCCAGTCGGGGGATGTGGTGCAGTACCGACTCGCGTTCGACAACGGCGCGGGGCTCGCTCCCGCGACCGTCGACCACATCGACCACCTCGCCGATGTCCTCGACGACGCCGAGTTCGTCGACGGGTCGATTCGCTACGGCGACGGCACCGAATCCGCGTACCCGGCAGCAACCGCGCCGCTGACGACGGGCGTGCGCGCCGAGCGCGTCGATGGCTCGCCGACGCTCGCGGTCACCGGCACGGTGCCCGCCGAGAGCGTGCGCACGGTGTGGTTCGAGGTCAGGGTGCGCCCCAACGACGCCCCGCGCGCCGCCGACGATGGCCTGACCCCGTTCGAGCTTCTCAACGTGATCTCTGCGGCGGGCACTCCGCCGCCGACGGAGTGCGTCGCCGGGCAGTGGGACTGCACGATTCACGCCGTCCCTGCGTGGACGATCACCAAGACCTCGAACCCGCTGCCGGGGGCGTGGGTGCATGACGGCGGCAACGTCTACTACTCGCTCGAGGTGCAGAAGGTCACTCCGGTCGAATTCGAGCTGCCCGGAATCACCGTCGTAGACGACATGTCGCAGGTCATGAAGGTCGCCCGAATGGATGAGGAGGCCCCCGACTACGGAGGCTCCTACCGGTTCGCCGTGCGCACGTTCGATGCCTCAGGTGCGGTGATCCGAGACTTCGCCGCAGCGCCGGCGGACGCCTGGGACGACCGGCCGTTCGCGACGTCGCAGCTCTACCCGGTGCACACCGGCAGCAGCGATCCCGGTGATCCGTCGTGGCGCTGGACGCTTCAGCTTCCGCCGCTGACGCTCGCCGAGAACGAAGTGCGCGCGCAGATCATGTACGTCGTGCAGGTCGGCGGAGCGGCCGACCCCCTGCAGCCGGATCAGTTCCAGCTCGACGGCGACGCGGTGCGCTATCCGGCGACTCGACTCACGCAGTTCGTCAACACGGTCTCAGCAGACTCGGCGCTTCTGCCTCCCAACCAGTGTCGAACCGGTGGCGAGGCGGCAGCGGCGTGCCGGGTGACGCACACGGTCGCCGATCACTACTTCCACATCCAGAAGAATTCCACGGAGCGAGATGCCGCCGGCAACGTGGTCTGGAACCTCACGGGTGCCGAGTGGGAGATCCAGGACCGCACGACCGCAGCCGGGTGGCCAGCGGGCCTGCCTGCTGCGCAGCTCTGCCGCACCAACTACGCCGCGGTGCACGACGCCGCCTCGGGCCTGTGGACCCTGGGCGATCCTGTCGGAACCTACGACGCGAACGCGCAGCCGGACTGGTCGGAGGGGTCGGCGACGTACGACTCGCTGATCGCCTACAACGACTACGCCCGGATGAACGGCCTGCCGCAGGCGCCGCTGTGCGCCCTGTTCTACGCACTCGAGGACGCGAGCTATGGACAGGCCCCGGGAAGCTGGCATGCCCGCAACCTCGACGAGGGTGCGTATGAGCTGATCGAGACGCGCGCCCCGGAGGGCCACCAGCTGCTCGTGCAGCCGATCCCGTTCGTCGTCGGCTCGGCGGAGCAGGCGCACCAGCTCGACATCCTGGACCGCCAAGACCCCACGACGACGCTGGAGCGCTGCGATGATCCGGCGCAGCTTCCCCGCAACGGCACGGAGGCCTGCGTGATGAGCGTCGGCTGGCTGATGCAGGTGTACGACACGAAGCTGCAGAAGCTCCCGCTGTCGGGCGGCTGGTCGTCGGTCCAGTTCCCGCTGTTCGGCTCGCTGATCGTGCTCGGCGCTCTCATCGTCGCCACCGTGCGGATGCTGCGACGCGGAGAACGTCCCTATAACCCCCTGGCACCCCGCCCGTCGGCGTGATGGCAGGAACAACCCGAAAGATGGAAGGAAAGCCATGTCGTTGACGAAGCGAACGGCACTGGCGACGATCGTCGCTGGTTTCACGGCGACGCTGGTCGCATTGGGGGGAGTGTCTGCCGCATCGGCGGCTGGCCCCGGCTCGGGCGCCACGCCCGCGGTCATGCCCACGGCGGGCAGCACCGCAACGATCTCGATTCACAAGCTCACCCAGGGCGCGGCGGTCGGCGAACCTGCGGACGGTCTGGAGAAGACCGTCGCGGGCACGCCGCTCAACGGCGTCACCTTCACCGCGCAGCGCATCGTGAGCGCTGAGGTCACGGGTGCCGACGGCACGGAGACGCTGACCTTCGACCTGTCGACGAATGTCGGCTGGATCAACGCATCCAAGCTCAAGGTCGCAGCTGATGGATCGTTCACGGTCGGCTCCCAGACGGTGACCCCCCAGACCGACGCCGCCCTCACCGAGACCACCAGCGGTGCGGGGCTCGCGCAGTTCGCGAACCTGCCGATCGGTCTCTACGTGTTCACCGAGACCGCGG
>JAEYUT010000347.1 GCA_023432305.1 Actinomycetes bacterium | reverse complement strand
CCGCAACACGATGGGCGTCAAGTTCGTGAACCTCTCCGGTGACGACCGCATCATCGCCATCGCCCGCAACAGCGAACGCAACCTCGGGGCGGATGCCGATGAGGCTGCCGCGGAGGACGCGGAGGGTGCCTCCCCCGAGACCGAGAAGGACGAGAACGCATGAGCAGTGTCGCCGAGAAGCTCCAGCGCAAGGAGCACCGCAACAGTGCGGCCAAGCAGGTCCGACTGAAGCTCGTCTACATCGACTTCTGGTCGGTGGTGAAGCTCAGCTTCCTCGTCTGGCTGTGCCTGGGCATCGTGCTCGTGGTCGCATCCGCGCTCATCTGGATCGTGCTGAACTCGACGGGGATCTTCAACGACCTCGACTCGCTTCTGGTCGACATCCTCGGCAACGAGCAGTTCTCCATCACGAACTCGTTCGGCATCGGCAACGTCATGCTCTTCTCGCTCGTCGTCGCGCTCGTGAACACGGTGACGGGCACGATCCTCGGGGCGATCGCGGCACTCCTCTACAACCTGAGCGTGCGGATCACCGGCGGTCTGCTCGTCGGCTTCCAGAACAGCTGAGCGTTCAGCCGTTTTGGTTCCTCGCGGAATCGTGAGGTACTGTAGCTGAGGCCGTTCGGGGACGAACGGATCCTCTCTCGGGGCTATAGCTCAGGCGGTTAGAGCGCTTCGCTGATAACGAAGAGGTCCCAGGTTCAAGTCCTGGTAGCCCCACCATCCACACGAAAGCGCCGCAGGATTCCTGCGGCGCTTTCGTCGTTCTCGAGGCCCTATGGCAGCAGCACGATCTTGCCGCGCACGCCGCCGCC
Organism: Actinomycetes bacterium; assembly: GCA_023432305.1. Classification (GTDB taxonomy): domain Bacteria; phylum Actinomycetota; class Actinomycetes; order Actinomycetales; family Microbacteriaceae; genus Homoserinibacter. The sequence continues at coordinate 12,775 of JAEYUT010000347.1, read as the reverse complement.
TTCGGCGAGCGTCGTCGCCTCGACCGCGCCATCCAGGGGGAAAGCTCGGGCGATCTCCACGTCGAAGCGCCCTGCGGCGGCGAGCTGCGCGGCGAGGGCGATGCCCTCCGAGCGCCAGGCTTCCTGCTGGGGGGTGAGCGGAAGCGGGCTGCCACCCGACCATGCCTGGATTCCCCAGCCCTCGGCATCCGCGCCGCGCACGATCGTGCCGATGTGGGAGCGATCCGAGACGAGTTCGAAGGAGGCTTCGATCGCCTCATCGGTGCCGACGGCGTCGAGCACACGATCCACACCTGCGGGGCTGATCGCGCACTCGCTCGACGAGTCCCTCGCCGTAGACGGTCGGGATGGCGCCCAGCTGGCGCACCCGCTCCAGATTTGCGGGGCCCGCCGTGCCGATCACCGTCGCGCCGAGCTCCCGCGCGAACTGCACTGCCGCCTGACCGACCGATCCGGATGCCGCGTGCACGAGCACGGTCATCCCCTCCGTCACGCCGAGCGAGCGCAGCGCCTGGTACGCCGTGCCCGCCGGGATGCCGAGACCTGCGGCCTGCGCCCAGCTGAGTGCGGCGGGCTTGCGGGTGAGTCCGCCGACGGGAACGCGCACATGGGTGGCGTAGGTGCCGCGGCCCTTCGTGACGATCACCTCGTCTCCCGCAGCCCAGCCGTCGACATCCGGGCCGACGGCGACGATCACACCCGACGCATCGAGCCCGGCGGTGCGCGGGGCCGTGATCGGGCTGCTCGCCCGACGCCCTTCGCGGAGCTTCGCATCGATCGGATTGATGCCTGCGGCCTTCACCTCGACGACCACCTCGCCTGCTTCAGGTGCGGGGATCTCCCCCTCCACCACGTGAAGCACCTCGGGCCCGCCCAACTGCGTGTACTGAACGAATCGCGCCATAGTGACTCCAACCTGCCATGGAACGACGGGATTCCCGGAACGGGGTAAGCTGGATCGTCGTACGGGGCCTTAGCTCAATTGGTAGAGCGCCTGCTTTGCAAGCAGGAGGTCAGGGGTTCGATTCCCCTAGGCTCCACCACTATCCGATCGCACCGACCCCTGGAGACTCCGGTTCCAGGGGTTTCGTGCATCTTCGGGACTTCCGCTCCCTCCCGCTGCCTCCGGGAAGGAGGCCGCGTACTGCGCGACTCCTCTGGGAAGCCCTCGGCCGCGTGCTCGCACTGGGCCCTCCGCTCGTTTCGGGCAGGTTCGTGGCCCGAACCCACAGGTTCTCCACATGTGGACAATCTGTGTACACAGCATGTACTCTCGACCGCGTGCCGCTCCCCCGTTTCCAACGGCTCGCGCCCGAGGAGCGCCGCCGCATCCTCGCGGTCGCCGCCAGGCACATCGCCGACCGAGGGCTCGACGGCATCTCGCTCGGGCAGCTCGCCGATGAGGCGGAGATCTCGCGTTCAGCGCTCTACACGTACTTCGACGGCCGCGACGACGTCATCACTGCCGCGACCGCCGCCGCGGGGAGCGCGGTGGCTGAGGCGGTGGGAGCCTGGAACAGACATGCGGATCCCGAGCGGTTCTGGTCAGCGCTCGACGACGCGCTCACGCGGATGCGTCAGCTGCTCACCGAGCGCCCTGAGCTGCGCGAGCTGGGTGATGGTGCGGCCGACGGGCTGAACGGCTGGCTGGATGAGGTGCTCGCGGATGCCGACGCGCTCGGACTCGTGACGGCACCGAATCGCGCCTTCGCCCGCGCCTCGACCGCGGCGATCATCGGGGCGGCGGACAGCCTCGAGGCAGCCCAACCGGGGGCAGTAGCTCCGGGAGACGTCCGACATATGCTCGCGCGCATCTGGAGCTGATGACCGGGTGGACCCCTCGTTCCAGCCGCGAACGGGGGTGCCCCAATTGCATGGACGGTGTCCATGCTCGCCATACCGTGTTCAGGTGACCGAAACCACCGCATCCACTGAGACCGACGACGCCCCCGAGAGCCGCCGCAGCCACCTGATCGAGCTGCTGATCGTGATCCTCCTCGGCATCGTCTCCATCGCGACCGCGTACGCCACGTTCCAGTCGTCGCTCTACGACGGCAACCAGGCCTCCAACTACAGCGTGGGAGGGAAGGCCCAGACCGAGGCCGAGTCGCTCTACCTCGAGGCGAACCAGCAGTACATGCAGGACGCCCAGACCCTCGCGCGCCTCACCGAGCTGCGCATCCAGGCCGACGCCGGCGATGCTGTGGCTGCCGAATCGCTCGAGACCCTCTACTTCATGAGCGTCTCCGAGGATTTCGGTGCCGCGATCGAGCGTGCGGACGCCGAGAACGCCGCCGATCCCGAGTACTACACGAGCCCGCTCGATGACGAGGACTACCAGCACTCTCTCTTCAGCGGGTGGGCGGAGAAGAACGACGAGGCCGCCGCCGCCATCGCCGCCGGCGACGAGGCCAACGGCCACGGCGACCGCCAGACGCTCGCCGCGACGCTCATGGCGATCACTCTGTTCCTCCTCGGTGTCGCTGCGGTCGTGCGTCGCGAGCGCACGAAGCTGCTGCTCATCGGCATCGGAGTGGTGGTCTTCGTCGGATCCCTTGTGCTCTCGGCGACGGTGCCTTTCGTCTGGCTCTGACCCCCGCAACGACGATGGCGCCCGACCCCTTGCGGGGGCGGGCGCCATCGTCATCTCGGAAGCGGCATGGAGGCTACCAGTCGCCTCCGCCGGAGGAGCCGCTGTCGAAACCACCGCCGCCGAAGTCAGAGCCGCCGCCGCTGTCCCAGTCGCTCCCGCCGCCCGAATCCCAGTTCCAGCTGGAGTCGTTGCCGCCCGAGTTGTCGGACCCGCCGCCGGCGTCACCGTCACCCGTGAACAGAGCCCACAGGATGATCGCGCCGACGATCGCGAAGGCCAGCCATCCGCCCCAGCGGTTCGCGCCCGATCGACCAGCTGCGGCTCCGCCCGACGCATCCGCGACGCCTCGCGGGGTGTAGCCCGACACCCGGCCGGACCGGTTGGCGAGGTAGGTCTCGACGAGCGCGTCGGCGCCGTCGCTCAGGCCGCGCACCAGGTCGCCCGCCTTGAAGGTGGGGATGAACACATCCTGCACGATGCGCGTGATGGTGGTGCCGTCGAGGTGCGGCGCGATGCCGTTGCCGGCCACCACCTGCACGCGGCGCGGCTGGCGCACCATCAGGATGTAGAGCCCGTTGTCCTTCGCGGCGTCGCCGACCCCCAGCTCGTGGGCGCGCTGGCGCGCATACATCTCCACGTTCTGGGTGATCGTGTTGACCGTCTCGACGACGACCACGACATCGTGCTCGTCCCGGATGCGGCGCAGGTGCGCGGAGAGCGCGCGCTCCTGATCGAATGTGAACAGATCGCCCGTGTCGATGACGTTGTCGTTCGCCTCCTGAGCCTTCGGGGTGTCCACGACGATCATCGCCGGGTCGTCGGCGCGGAACGTGGAGCGGCAGTAGAGGCAGTGCCACACCCCGTTGGTGTCCTGGCGCAGCTCGGTGGAGCCGCAGTTGACGCAGGTCTGCTCAGAGAGCGGGATCGAGTCGTTCATGGCGTGCTTCGGGGCTTTCGGTCATGGCGACCCCCGGGTTCGGGTGGCGACCCCATCCTGCCACGGCGCGCCACGTCGTCGGCGGCGCCGCGAACACAGCGACGGCGCCCGCGCTGAGGGTGTCAGCGGGGGCGCCGTCGGAAAGCGCTGACGCTCAGAACTCGTCTTCGTCGTCTCCGGCGTCCATCGCGCCGACGTCCGAGAGGTCCTCGATCCACAGATCCTCGTCGGCGCGCAGCGTCTGCCAGGCGGCGTACGCGACACCGGCGACGGCGACCACGCCGAGTCCGATCGCGATGTAGGTGGCGGGGCCTGGGCCGCGACGGCTCGGTGCGGGAACCACCGCAGGCGCGACGCGGTTGCCGGCGCGCGCAGCCGAGCGGACCACTTCGCGCACGTGAGGGTTGCGAGCGGCCTCGAGCACCGCGATCGCGGATCCGATGGCACCGGAGAGCGCCGGGAGCACGTCGCCGACGACCTTCTCCTTGACGGCGGTGCCCGCTGACCGGACGCCCGCGACACCACCGGCGACGACCGGCTGAACGCGATCCGAGTACACGTGCTGCACGCGCGGCACGACCTCCTCGCGCGTGAGCGCGTTCGCCTGGCGGGTGGCCTCCCGCAGAACGTAGTTCGCCTGCTCGATCGCCTCGCGCTGCTGAGCCCAGAGATCGTCGGCGGACCGCTTGAGCTTCTTCAGTTCCTTCTGACGCTTGCGGGACAGGGCCATGGAGTCCTCCGTTTGCGGTTGAGCGTCTCCCCATCCTGCCATGGGCCCCTTATGAAACAATGGGGAAATGGCTCTTCCCACCGCAGTTGCGACCATCCACACGTCCATGGGTGACATCAAGGTCAACCTGTTCGGCAACCACGCCCCCGTCACCGTCGACAACTTCATCGGCCTCGCGACCGGCACCAAGGAGTGGAAGCACCCCGGTACGGGCGAGGTCTCGACGAAGCCGCTCTACGACGGCGTGATCTTCCACCGCATCATCAAGGACTTCATGCTGCAGGGCGGCGACCCGCTCGGCCAGGGCATCGGCGGCCCCGGTTACCAGTTCGACGATGAGATCCACCCGGAGCTCGCGTTCAGCACCCCCTACCTGCTCGCCATGGCGAACGCCGGCAAGCAGATGGGTCGCGGCACCAACGGATCGCAGTTCTTCATCACGACCGTTCCCACCCCGTGGCTGAACGGCAAGCACACCATCTTCGGCGAGGTCGCCGACGACGAGTCCAAGCGCGTCGTCGACGCGATCGAGAGTGTGGCGACCGACGGCCGCGACAAGCCCCTCCAGGATGTCGTCATCACGAGCATCGACGTCGAGACCCTGTGAGCACACCCCGCTTCGGCGAGATGCATGAGGCCGACCCCTCGGTCTGCTATCGCCACCCGGACCGCCAGAGCTGGACGCTGTGCCAGCGGTGCGGGCGCACCATCTGCCCCGAGTGCCAGATTCTGGCACCCGTGGGTGTGCAGTGCCCGGAGTGCGTCGCCGAAGCGGGCGGCTCTGTGGCGTGGACGCCCACCCACACCAAGCCGGTGAAGCAGAAGGCGGCCGCCCGCCGCTGGTCGTCGCGTCAGCGCTCGCAGTCGGGATTCGCGGCGACGCTGTCGCAGATGATCCGCCCGGATGGTGCGGCCCCGTCGCTCAGCTGGGTGTTCGCGGGTGCCGTCGTGGTGCTGTGGATTCTGGGTCTCTTCACCCAGAACCTCATCGCGCTCCTGCTCGTGGCCGACCCCTCGGTGTCGCTGCAGATCTGGCGCTATGCGACCGCGCCGTTCGCGACGGCGGCATCGTTCAACTTCGTGAGCATCCTCTCGCTCGCGATCAGCCTCTTCTTCTGGCTGTATTTCGCGCCGTCTGTGGAGAAGTCACTGGGGCGGAGTCGCTTCGTTCTGATCTTCATCGCGTCGGCCGTCTTCGGCTCGGCGGCCATGGTGATCTTCGGGGCGACGGCGTTCGGTCTCGGCGCTCCGCTGTTCGGCCTCTTCGGCGCGTACGCCGTCTCGGTGTGGTCGTACCCGCCCGCCCGCAACCAGATCCTGATCGTGCTCGCGCTCAACGTCGCGATCAACCTCGCGATCGGCGGAGGCTACTCGCTGCCCTACATCCTCGGTGGTGCGGCGGCGGGAGCGGGAGCGACCTACCTGCTGTCGTACTACGCGGAGCGCCCGCGGTCGAAGCCCTCGACGCCGTTCCTCATCATCGGCGGCGTGCTGGTGGGCATGATCGTGCTCGCGATCGCCACGAACCTCTGATTCCACATATCCACAGCGAAAGGCCCCCTCATCCTTCGGGAGAGGGGGCCTTCGTCATTGCCGGTTGTGAACACCTTTGAACAACGTTGTCCACAGGTTCGTCCACAGTGTGGACAGAATCACATGTGTGTAATTCAGTGGGGCTGCGTCAGCGCCAGCGGGTGGTCATGAGGAAGCCGATGAACATGATGCCGAAGCCGATGAGGATGTTGCCGGCCTTCAGCTCCGGAATCGGCAGCGAATTCTGGCTGATGTAGAAGACGAGGATCCAGGCGAGGCCGAGAAGCATGAAGCCGAACATCACCGGCTTGAACCACACCGGGTTCGGCTGCTGCTCGTTCTTCGGCGTCTCGTCATCGGACGGCTTGAGTCGGGTATTGGGGCGAGCCATGCCGAAGATCATACCGCGCATGCCCAAAAGGCCCTCGGGAGCTTCTGGGGAGGGAACCCTAGAATCGAACTCATGAGTGCGCTCCCGGACCGACTGCAGGGCGACGTCCCGGCATCTCCGGCAGAGCCCGCGGCCGATGAACCCCGCGGTCGCCGAGCCCGCCGCGAGCAGGCCCGCCGGCGAAGCGCCCGCCGACGGGCGAGCGTCGTCGGGGTCATCGGAGAGATCCTTCTCACGGGTGGCGTCATCGTGCTGCTGTTCCTCGGATGGCAGCTCTGGCTGAGCGAGATCATCATCGGGCACGAGATGCGCCAGGAGGCGACCCAGCAGACCCAGGAGTGGAACGAGCAGGCGGCCGCAGATCCGACGCCCGTCGCGCCCGCACCCACGGAGGAGCCGACGACGGACGAGCCGCTGCCCGAAGTCGCACTCAATCCGCCCGTTCCCGCCGTCGCGGGCGACGCCGAGAAGTTCGGCATGCTCATCGTCCCGCGGTGGGGTGCGGACTACTACCGCACCATCGCCGAAGGGGTTGATGCGGCCACCGTGCTCGATCGGGGCCGGCTCGGCCGATACCCGTCCACGCAGATGCCGGGCGAGGTCGGCAACTTCGCGCTCGCTGCGCATCGCATGGGCAAGGGTGGATCCCTGCACTACGTCGATGAGTTGCAGCTCGGCGACCACATCTACGTCGAGACGGCGGAGGGCTGGTACCAGTACTCGTTCCGCAACCTCGAATATGTGCGCCCGACCGGCATCGGTGTGCTCAACCCCGTCCCCCAGATGACCGTCTCCGCTCAAGGGGAGCGTTTCATCACGCTCACCAGCTGCAACCCGGAGCACACCACGAGCGAGCGCATCATCGCCTACGGCCTGTTCGACCGCTTCTATCCGCGCGACCCCTCGGCACCCGGCAACGGAGCTCCCGAGGAGATCGCCGCGACCGTCAACACGTGAGGACCCTCTGATGTACGCAGCCCTGTGGAGGGTGCTGCCCGGCCCCTGGTGGGTGCGGGTGCTGCTTCTCGTCGTGCTCGCCGCCGCGGTGCTCGCGGCTCTCGTATTCTGGGTGTTCCCCTGGGTGGATCAGCTGCTCAGCTCGCAGGAAGTGACAGTGATCGAATGACGCGCGTTCTGGTCGTCGACAACTACGACAGTTTCGTCTACACGCTCGACGGCTACCTGCTGCAGCTCGGCGCCGAGACGGAGGTCGTCCGCAACGACTCCTTCAGCGCCGCCGACGCCGCCGCTCGCATCGCCGACTACGATGCGGTGCTGCTGTCGCCAGGACCCGGAACACCCGCCGACGCGGGGGTCTCAATCCCCGTCGTGCATGCCGCGATCGCCAGCGGATCCCCGCTGCTCGGCGTGTGCCTCGGCCACCAGGCGATCGCCGAGGCACTCGGCGCGACGGTGACGCACGCCGAAGAGCTCATGCACGGCAAGACGTCGCTCATCATCCACGATGAGTCCGCGTTCTACACGGATGTCCCGCAGCCGTTCCGCGCCACCCGCTACCACTCGCTCGCCGTCGTCGACAGCACCGTCCCGTCCGAGCTGGAGGTCACCTCCCGCACCGAGGGCGGCATCATCATGGGCCTTCAGCACCGTGACGTCCCGATGTTCGGCGTGCAGTTCCACCCCGAGTCCGTGCTCACGGAGGGGGGCTACCAGATGCTCGGCAACTGGCTGGAGTCCGCGGGGCTCGTCGGCGCGGCAGAACGCGCGCGCGGGCTCAGCCCGCTCGTGAAGCTCGCCTGACGCTCCTCGACATCCGGGCTCGGGCGCGCGATCACCCGTGCAGACACCGCCGATCTCGACGGGAGGCGCGGGCGCCGGTCAGCCGTTGCAGTAGGTGAGCGTCACCGTGGAGCGCTGAGGCATGTCGCCCGCGCCAGACTGCGACTTCACGGCATTGCCGGAGCAGCCGCGGTCCGGCGAGAGCTTCACGGAGATCTGCAGAGACTGCAGCGTGGACTGCGCCGCCTCGATCGGCTGGCCCTTGAGGTCGGGCACGTTCACCAGACCGTTCGAGACCACGAGGTTCACGGTCGCACCCGCGCGCACCGACGTCTGCGAGGTCAGGAGCGACTGGGCGTCGTCGATCGTGATGCCCATCACCTGGCCAGCGGCGACGGTCGGCGAGTAATCGGGGGTGATCGTCCCGGGCTGGAGGCCCAGCTCCTCGATCTTCGCGAGAGCATCCGCCTCGCTCATGTAGACGAGCGACGGCAGAGTCACCTGCGGAGCGCCGAGCGACACATAGACCTCGATCGCCTCACGCGGGCTCACCTTGGTGCCCGGCTCGATGCTCGTCGACACGATGAGACCCTCGGGAACCTCCGCATTGGGTCGCTCGACCGCCACAGGACGCAGCCCGGCTTCGGTGAGCAGGGCGATGCCCTCCTCGGCTCGCTGGCCGGTGACATCCGGCACGGTCACCGAGGCGCCCGTCGACACGAGAGTGGTGGGGGTGAGGTTGAACACCCACACCATGGCTGCGATGATGATCGCCGCCATGACGACGACGCCCGCCCAGATCCAGGCGACAGGCGGTCGGCTCTGGGTGCGCACGGGGCGGTTGTCGTCGTTCGCCAGGCGACGCAGCGTGGCCTCCGATGCGGCAGTCGACGTGGGGTTCACCCCGAAGAGGGTGGTATTGAAGTCGTCGTTCGCGGGAGCGCGATCGGGGATCTTGCCGCCGGCGGCGATCTCGAGATCCTCCTTGAACTCCGCGGCGCTCTGGAAGCGATCGAAGCGGTCCTTGGCGAGCGCGTGCATCACCACGGCGCTCATCGCCGGCGAGATGGAGGGGTTGATCGTGTTGGGGGCGGGCGGCATCTCGCTCACATGCTGATACGCCACTGCCACCGCGCTGTCGCCCCGGAACGGCGTGCGACCCGTGAGCATCTCGTACAGCACGACACCGGTGGAATAGAGGTCGGTGCGGGCGTCAACGGCCTCACCGCGGGCCTGCTCCGGCGAGAAGTAGTTGGCGGTGCCGAGCACGGCGCTCGTCTGCGCGACGTTCGCGGACGACTCGGACACAGCGCGTGCGATGCCGAAGTCCATGACCTTGATCTGCCCGTTGCGCAGCACCATGACGTTCGACGGCTTGATGTCGCGGTGGACGACGCCGGCGCGGTGGGAGTACTCGAGGGCGGTGAGGATGCCCGCGGCGATGCGCGTCGCCTCATCGGCGCTCATCGGCCCTTCGGCGATGCGCGCCGACAGCAGCGTGCCCTCGATGCGCTCCATCACGATGAACGGCAGCTGCACCTCATGACCGTCGGGACCGGTGACGGTCTCCTCGCCGGCATCGAAGACGCGCACGATCGTGGGGTGCGCCATGCGCGCAGCCGCCTGCGCCTCCTGGCGGAAGCGAGTGCGGAATGACGGGTCGGTTGCGAGCGAGGGGCGCAGCAGCTTGATGGCCACCTTGCGGCTCAGTCGGGTGTCGAAGCCCTCGTGCACCTCAGCCATGCCGCCACGACCGAGGAGCTCGCCGATCTGATAGCGACCGGCGAGCGTGCGCACGCTTGATGTCGCCTGATCATTCACGCGTGAAGTCTACCTGGGGCATCATGCGCGCGGGTCAGCCTACGGAGTGATGCTGATGCTGATCGTCGACGATGCGTTCGAGGTGATCCCGCCCGCACAGCGAGCCACGTAGGCAACCGTCGCCGTTCCCGATTCGCCCAGTTCGATCGGGAAGGTGGTGGCACCTCCCGCTGGAACGGTGTGAGAGTCCGGCGTCGCGTTCGTGATCGTGAACTGGTACGACTCGAGCGGGTTGCTCGCAGGGCATCCGCTGTAGGTCGGGAACGAGATCGTGATCTCATCGCCGGGCGCGCCGGAACTCGGCGAGGCGGTGGGCGCCCCCGGTGCACTCGGCGTGGGGAAGTCGCCGTACACGGTGATCGTGATCTTCGAGCCCTTCGGAACGTTGCCGAACGGGCTCACATCCTGAACGCGACCTGCCTTGCCGGGGGAATCGGCGGCGGGACCGACCTTCGAGTCGTAGGAGAATCCGGCGTTCAGGGCTTCCAGCGCTGCGACCGCCTCGTCGAAGGTGAGTCCGCGCAGCGCGTCGCGATCGACGCGTACCGAATTGGCGGTCGGTGTCGTCGTGGTGGAGGGCGACGGCGCCTGAGATGTCGAAGGCGACGTGCCCGGCGTGGTCGGCGTGGGGTCCGGTTCCGACTGCGGCTGCACGGCGATGACGATGATGATGGCGATGAGCGCCACCGCCAGCAGCGAGACGATCGCGATGAGCGGCCACATCCAGGGGCTGCGCTGACGCTCGGTCTCCTCGGTGGGCTCCTCCGTGGACACCGCCTCGGAGGTGGTGAGCACACGGGTGGCGGCGGTCGAGGTGCCGGCGATCGCAGCCCCTGCGGCAACCCCGGGAACCGCGGCGGCGGCCCCGGCGACGTCACCGCGGCGCAGTGCCTGAGCCGCGCGGGCGAAGTGCGCCGCGGTGGCCGGGCGATCCTCCGGACGCTTCGCGATCGCCGAGTACACGAGGTTGCGCACGGGCTCGGAGATCGTGTTCGGCAGGTCAGGCGGCGGCTCGTTGATGTGCGCCATCGCGATCGCGACCTGCGACTCCCCCGTGAACGGCCGACGACCGGCGAGGGCTTCGTAGGCGACGATGCCGAGAGAGTAGATGTCGGTGGACGGCGACGCGGGGTGACCGCTCGCCTGCTCGGGCGAGAGATACTGCACCGTGCCCATCACCTGGCCGGTGGCGGTGAGCGGCACCTGGTCGGCGATGCGGGCGATGCCGAAGTCGGTGATCTTGACCCGACCATCGGGGGTGATGAGCAGGTTCCCGGGCTTGATGTCGCGGTGCACGAGACCCGCGGAATGGGCGGCCTGCAGCGCGGACGACGTCTGCGCGACGATGTCGAGCACCCGGTCCGTCGAGAGCACCTTCTCGCGCTCGAGCACGGTCGAGAGGGCTTCGCCAGGGACCAGCTCCATCACGAGGAACGCGGAGCCGTCCTCCTCGCCGTAGTCGAAGACGTTGGCGATGCCCTCGTGGTTCACGAGGGCCGCATGGCGCGCCTCCGCGCGGAAGCGCTCGAGGAATCCGGGATCGCCGAGGTACTCGTCCTTGAGGATCTTGATGGCGACAGTGCGGCCGATCACGAGGTCCGTGGCCTGCCACACCTCGCCCATGCCGCCGATCGCGATCCGACTCGACAGCTGGTAACGCCCACCGAAGGTGAGCCCGCTCGTGGGTCTCATCTGTTCAGCACCGCCTCTATGACCTTCTTCGCGATCGGAGCCGCGATCCCGTTCCCTGAGCCGGACTGACCGCGTCCAGCTCCATCCTCAAGCAGTACTGCGATCGCGACCTGGGGGTTGCTCGCCGGCGCGAAACCGGTGAACCAGAGGCTGTACGGGTCGTCGGCGCCGTTCTGGGCCGTGCCCGTCTTGCCCCCCACCTCGACACCACTGATTCTCGCACCGCTCGCGAAGCCGCTGTCGACATTCGACACCATCATCTGAGACATGCTCGCCGCCTGTTCGGGGGTCAGCGGCGTGCGGTACTCGCGCGCCTCGAACTCCTCCAGAACCGACAGGTCGGAGGCGGTGATCGACTGCACGAGCGTGGGCTGCATGATCACCCCGCCGTTGGCGACAGCTGCGGAGAGCATCGCGATCTCCAGCGGCGTCGTGCGCACATTGCCCTGCCCGAACGACTGCAGCATGAGCTGGGCGGTGCTCTCCGGCTGGGGGAACACGCTGCGCGAGACGCGCATCGGGATCCGCAGCTCCGCATCCCCGAATCCGAACTCCGTCGCCGTCTCGGAGATCGCATCGAAGCCCAGCTGGGCACCGAGCTCCGCGTACGGGATGTTGCACGACAGACGGAACGCATCCGAGATCGCGACCGTCTCGCCGCCGCCGCAGGTGCCGCTGTTCGAGTTGGTGATGGTGGTGGAGGTGCCCGGCAGGGTGAGCACCGGCGGATTCGGAAGCTGCGTGTCGGGAGCGAGGCCGTTGCGCAGCGCCGCCGCCGTCATGAGCACCTTGAACGTGGAGCCGGGCGGGTTCATGTCGCCGCCGATCGCCCGATTCTGGAGCGGATCGCCCGGATCCGCGAGGAGGGCGTCGTAATTCTGGGTGACGGCCGACTGCACGTGGCCGGCGAGCAGGTTCGGGTCGTACGACGGCTTCGACACGAGCGCGAGGATGCGGCCCGTGCTCGGCTCGATCGCGACGATCGACCCCTGCAGGTCGCCCAGGGCATCCCACGCCGCCTGCTGGATGACCGGGTCGATCGTGGTCTGCACCGTCGCGCCGCGCGGGTTCTGGCCCGTGAGCACGCCGTTGAGCCTGTCGAGGAACTGCTCGCTCGCGCGGCCGCTCAGGTAGTCGTTGAGGCTGCCCTCGAGGCCCGTGTTCTCGCCGTGGATGGTGAAGTAGCCCGTGACGGCGGCGTAGAGGTCGCCCTGTGGGTAGACGCGCTGGTACTTGTACTGGTCGTCCGACGGCACCGACTCGGCGATCACCTGATCCCCGGCGATGATCTGCCCGCGCTCGACCGAGAAGCTCGCGTAGAGGGTGCGTGTGTTGCGC
>JAEYUT010000264.1 GCA_023432305.1 Actinomycetes bacterium | reverse complement strand
TATCACCGGTGTCTCCGTGCAGGAGCAGCGCCTCATCGCCCGCGCCGTCAAGAACGCGCGTGAGATGGCGCTTCTTCCGTACGCGGGCTCGGGCCGCTAAGGGGGAATGACGAATGTCCAAGCTCATTCTCACGTCTGAGGTCTCGGGTCTCGGCTCGGCCGGCGACGTCGTCGATGTCAAGAACGGGTTCGCCCGCAACTACCTCATCCCGCAGGGCTTCGCCATCGCGTGGACCCGTGGTGCCGAGAAGCAGGTCGAGCAGATCAAGGCGGCTCGCGCCGCTCGTGAGCTCGCCACGCTCGAGGAGGCCCAGGCTCTCAAGGCGAAGCTCGAGGCTGCCGCGATCAAGCTGACCGTGAAGGCGGGCCGCGAGGGCCGTATGTTCGGTTCGGTGAAGACCGCGGATGTCGTCGCCGCTGTCGAGGCTGCCGGCATCGGCACGATCGACAAGCAGACGATCGAGTTCGCAGCTCCCGTGAAGGCCGTCGGCCGTCACGAGGCGACGGCGCGTCTGCGCCAGGACGTCGTGGCTGTTCTGCAGCTCGACGTGGTTGCCGCGAAGTAACGCGATTCAGCTGACGGCGCACCCCTTCGGGGGTGCGCCGTTAGTGCTTTTCCGGCCCCGGTGTCAAGTGATCTCTCCACATGTTCGGGGCTTCGCCCACAAGCTTCAACCATGACTCTAAACATGTTTCTGCACACAGGGTGTGAAAAGTAAAACCCCTGGTCAGGCTGGCTATAGTGGAGCTCTTTCCACAGTTATCCACTGCGCTCTCCACACATTCCCCACATTCATTCCGGCGTTTCGCGCACTTCCTCCACAGCGTTATCCACAGGTCTTGTTGACCCTGGTCGAACGCCTCCATAGCTTTGCTTCGGGTGCAGCAGTCTGCCTGCCCTCATACATCGCCACGACGCGATCACCCGGGGGCGCAGCGCCTGCTGGGGCTGTCTGATGTGGCGCGTAGGTTCGACCTCGGAAGGAGTGAATCGTGTCGATCGCCCATCTGGGTCTCGCCTCCGAGCAGGAGCGTCCGCGCGACGGCTGGCAGGGGGAGCAGCGCACGCCGCCGCACGACCTGCTCGCGGAGCAGAGCGCCATCGGAGGCATGCTCCTCAGCAAGGACGCGGTCGCCGACGTGCTCGAGGCTGTGCGCGGCGTGGACTTCTACATCCCCAAGCACGAGGTCATCTTCGACGCGATCCTCACGCTCTACTCCCACGGCGAACCCACCGATGTGATCGCCGTCACCGACGAGCTCACCAAGACCGGCAACCTCGTGCGGGCGGGCGGCCCCGAGTACCTTCACACGCTCACCGCGCTCGTGCCCACGGCCGCGAACGCCGGCTACTACGCCACGATCGTCGCCGAGAAGGCGGTCCTGCGGCGCCTCGTCGAGGCGGGCACGCGCATCGTGCAGATGGGCTACGCGAGCGAAGGCGAGGTCACCGACCTCGTCAACAACGCCCAGGCCGAGATCTACGGTGTCGCGGGTGGCGTGCAGGCGGAGGACTACGTTCCTCTCGTCACCGCCATCGAGGCTGCGACCGAGGAGATCGAGCACGCGAGCGGACGCGATGGCCAGATGGTCGGCGTGCCCACGGGCTTCGCCGAACTGGACTCGATGACCAACGGCCTCCACCCCGGCCAGCTCATCCTCATCGCCGCGCGCCCCGCGCTCGGAAAGTCGACCCTCGCGTTGGACTTCGCGCGCGCTGCCTCCATCACCCACGGCATGCCGAGCGTCTTCTTCTCACTCGAGATGGGGCGCTCCGAGATCGCCATGCGACTTCTCTCGGCCGAATCGAACATCTTCCTGCAGAAGCTCCGCAAGGGCGATGTGCGCAGCGAGGACTGGACGACCCTCGCCTCCACGCGCGGCCGGATCGCCGACGCTCCCCTCTACATCGACGACAGCCCCAACATGACGCTCGTCGAGATCCGCGCCAAGTGCCGTCGTCTCAAGCAGCAGGTGGGTCTCAAGCTCATCGTCATCGACTACCTCCAGCTCATGACCTCGGGCAAGAAGGTCGAGAGCCGCCAGCAGGAGGTCTCCGAGTTCTCGCGTGCGCTGAAGCTTCTCGCGAAGGAGCTGCAGGTTCCCGTGATCGCGCTCTCGCAGCTCAACCGCGGCCCCGAGCAGCGTGTGGACAAGAAGCCCCAGATCGCCGACCTGCGTGAATCCGGCTCGCTCGAGCAGGACGCCGACATGGTGATCCTGCTGCACCGCGAGTCGGCGTACGACAAGGAGTCCTCGCGCCCCGGCGAAGCCGACCTCATCGTCGCCAAGCACCGCAACGGCCCCACAGGGACCGTCACCGTCGCCTTCCAGGGTGCGTTCTCGCGCTTCGCCGACATGGCTCCTGGCTACGAGTCGCAGGGCTGAATCCCCCGCGCGCACGGCGTGGACCCAGCTCTCCCACCTAGCATCGCCCCATGCGCGTAGTCGTCGGCGGTGCCTCGGGGATGATCGGTCGCGAGCTCGTCGAGCGCCTGCGCACGCGCGGGGACCATGTCGTCCGTCTCGTGAGGGGCGCGCCGCAGTCATCCGATGACGTGACATGGGATCCGTCGACGGGTGCCCTCGATCCGGCCGCTCTCGCAGGGGCCGATGCCGTCGTCAATCTCTCGGGGGCGTCGATCTCGAAACTCCCGTGGACGCCACGGCACCGGGCGGCGATTCTCTCCTCGCGCGTCTCGGCGACCACGGCGATCGTGAGCGCCCTGCACGCGCGAGCCGCGGCAGGTGACCCGGTGCCCGTCCTCGTGAGCGGCTCAGCCGTGGGCTTCTATGGCGACCGGCCCGACGAAGAGCTCAGCGAGGAATCCGCGCCAGGCGGCGGCTTCCTCGCCGACGTCGTGCGCGCCTGGGAGGCGGCCGCGCTCACCGCACCGGAGGCGACGCGGGTCGCTCTCGCGCGCACCGGGGTCGTGATCGGACCGGAAGGGGCGACCGCCCCGATCCGCCTGCTCGCGAAACTGGGGCTCGCCGGCCCCCTCGGCTCCGGGCGACAGCACTGGCCGTGGGTCTCGCTCCGTGATGAGGTGGCGGCCCTCGTGCACCTCATCGATCATCCCGTCCACGGCCCGGTGAACCTCGTGGGGCCGACCCTGGCCTCGGCCTCGGATGTCGTGCGCGCGATCGCGCGCAGGGAACGGCGCCCGTATTGGTTCCCCGCGCCCGCCTTCGCCATCAGTACAGCGCTCGGCGACGCCGGCCGCGACCTCCTGCTCGCCGACCAGCGAGTTCGCCCGCTGCTGCTCGAGGAATCCGGCTTCTCCTTCGCCCACCGCGATATCACGGAGGCGGTGGCGGCAGCCGGCTGAGACCGGTCGTTCAGGGACGCCCCGCGTAAGATGGGCAGGTGTCCGCAGCAGCTTCTCCCGCTCTCGGAGCTCCGGATTCCTGGGTCGCTCCGCTTGCCCGAGCGATCCCCGCGATCATCGTCGGCATCGTCATCACCTTCAGCCAGGATCACTCCGCAGCGCTCGGTGTGACGGCCTTCGGTGTCTTCGCGATCGTGACCGCTGCCGTCGTGCTCGCCTCGGCACTCCGCGCCGACCGCGCGCTGCGCGGAATCACGTGGGTGCACGGGATCGTGACCGCGGTCGCCGGCATCGCCGCTCTCGCGCTGCCCGAGCGCACTCTCGGCGTCCTCGTGCTCCTTGTGAGCGCTTGGGCGATCATCACGGGGGCTCTCGATGTCGTCAACGGCATCCGCTTCCGCCGCACACGCCCGATCGCGCGCGATTGGCTTCTCGCGGGTGGCCTCACCGTCGTCCTCGGATTCGTGTTCCTGATCTTCCCGAAGGACTACGCCGACCCGTTCGCCATCGAGGAGAAGGGCGAGATCGTCGCGAGCGGCGTGGTCACAGCGGACGTGAGTCTCGTCGGCGTGTTCGGCGCCTGGGCGTTCATCATCGGAGCCCTCTTCGCCATCGCCGCCGTATCCCTGCGCACCGTGCGCCCTGATCCCGTGGAGGTCGACGCGTGAGCGACGAACAGCCCCAGCACACGCCCACCCGACGCGAGAAGACACGCCCCCTTGAGCTCATCGGCATGGCCGCGTTCTTCGGCATCTTCGTGGGAGCCATGGTTCTCATGGGCTCGCGCCAGTGGGATCTGACCCTCATCTTCGCGGGGGTCGCCTTCGTGGCATCCCTCGTCATCCTGGCGACTCTGCTGATCGCCGTCGGCCCCAAGTACGACGACACGCGCGTCGACCCGGTCGACCCCGACGCCCCCACCGGCACCGCCGGCAGCGTGCACCGCGACCCGCACCGCTGAGTGTGGGCGCGAGAGCGCGGGTGAGCGACTCGCGCGCAGACGACGAATGCCCCCGGATCCAGGATCCGGGGGCATTCCGCGTCTGCGGGGTCAGCGGTCGAGGCAGTCCACGAGCTGCGACGCGAGACCGGTGTAGGTGGCGGGGGTCAGCGCCTTCAGACGCTCCTTCGCCGCATCGCCGATGTCGAGGCCGTCGATGAAGGCGATGAGGTCGGCCTGGGTGGCGCGCTTGCCGCGAGTGAGCTCCTTGAGGAGCGCGTACGGGTCGCTGATCTGCGAGCGACCGGCCGTGACCTCGGCGCGGATGACCGTCTGGATCGCCTCGCCGAGCACCTCCCAGTTGGCGTCCAGGTCGGCCTCGAGCGCGGTCGGGTTGACGGCGATCTCGCCGAGCCCCTTCAGCAGGTTGTCCAGCGCCAGAAGCGAGTGACCGAGGGCGACGCCCATGTTGCGC
>JAEYUT010000193.1 GCA_023432305.1 Actinomycetes bacterium | reverse complement strand
ACGTACGGGCTCGGTCCGGTCACCGTGCCGAGAAGCTGCCAGTCGTCGCTGCCGACGGCCCGCCACGAGAAGCTCGTCTCGAGCCACCGGTCGTCGGTGCGCACCTCGATCTCGTCGACGCCTGAGATCGTGCCGCCCACGGGGGAGCGCCACGTAAGCTCTGTCGGATCCGCTGCAGCGGCCGCCGTCAGCGGGTCGTCGGCACGCAGCACGACGGCGGAGAACGCGGGAACCGTCATGGCGGCGACGCGGTCCGCGCCCACCTCGATCGTCTGGTCTCTGCCGTACAGCGGTGCGAACGCGGCGCTCGCCGTGAGCGTCGGCACCTCGACCTGCATGTCGATGGGCGAGGCATTGAGCACCACCAGGTGCTCGACGAGCTCCTCCCGATCGACCCGTGAGAAGGCGTAGATCTGGCCGTCGGCGAGACGCTCGATCTGCGCACCCGTGGCGAGTGCCGGGTGCGTCGAGCGCAGCTCGGCGAGAGCCGCGATGTGCGTGTAGAGCGGCGCCGTGGTGTCAAAGCGGTCGACGGATCCGAGCCTCTCGCCCGTGATGAGCGTCTGCTCGGCGTACTCCGGGGTCTGCGTGGCGAAGAGGCTCTGCCGCGCGTGGCGGTCGCGGCCATCGCCGACCCCCGTGAACCCCTGCTCGTCGCCCGCGTAGACCACCGGCTGCCCCCGCGAGAAGAACATCAGCTCATGCGCGAGCAGGCTGCGCGCGAGCGCCTCATCATCGCGCACCAGATGCCCGATGCGTCCCATGTCGTGATTGCCGAGGAACGTGGGAAGGGCGCGCGCATCCGAGGTCGGATTCGCGTAGCGGTGATCGGATGCGAACACCTGCGACAGCTCGTTCGCGCCCGTGCCGTTGACGAACGCGAGCGCCGCATCCTGGAACGCGAAATCGAGCACCGCGTCGAGTCCCAGCTCGCGCACATACCGGGAGAGCACCCCTGCGTCCGGCTCGAACACCTCGCCGAATGCGAAGAAATCGGTCTTTCCGATCTGTGCGGCGTGGGCATCGAGGCCCGCCGTGAACGCCTCCCAGAACTCCGGGTTCACGTGCTTCACGGTGTCGATGCGGAACCCGTCGATGCCGAGATCCATCCAATCCGTGTAGATGTCGATGAAGCCCTCGACGACGCGCGGATCCTCCGTCATGAGGTCGTCGAGTCCCGAGAAGTCGCCGAGGGTCACGGATTCGCCCTCCCACGTCGAATCGCCGCGATTGTGGTACAGCGTCACATCGTTGAGCCACGCGGGCACCTTGATGTCGGCCTCGGACGGGTCGATGTGCGGTGTGTAGGGGAAGCTCGATTCCGGGTCGAACTCGGGGAAAGCGTCCGAACCCGCGACGGCATCGAGGTCCACTTCGTTCCCGGCGGCGTCGAGGTAGGGCTTCGCGGGGGTGGCGATGTAGCCTGTGCCCGCGCCCGGCCCGTACGAGATCACATCGGCGGTGTGGTTGGTGATGATGTCGAAGTACACGCGCAGGCCGCGCGCGTGGGCGTCGTCGATGAGCGAGGCGAGCTCCTCGTTGGTGCCGAAATGCGGGTCGATGCTCGTGAAGTCGGTGATCCAGTAGCCGTGGTAGCCGGCCGACTGGTTCGCGCCGAGGCCCTGCACGGGCTTGTTGACGAAGCTCGGAGTGAGCCAGATCGCCGAGACGCCGAGGCCGTCGATGTAATCGAGGTTCTGCCGGAGGCCCGCGAGGTCCCCGCCGTGGAACCACCCGGTGTCGGTGGGGTCGAATCCTGTGGCGACGCGATCGCCGGTGAGTGCGCCCGCGTCGTTCGACGGGTCGCCGTTGGCGAAGCGGTCGGTCATGACGAAGTAGAAGCTCTGACCGGCTCCCGCCGGGCTTGCGGGGGCGTGCAGCAGGGCGGCATCCGCATCCTCGTACTCACCGCGGGGCTGCTCGCGCGCTTGGATGCTGAGCGGGACGGCGATGCTCGCCGCGAGGGCGAGAGTCGCGACGCCGGCGAGTGCGAACACGGCGGGGCGGGGGATGCGTCGGCGCATCCCGCGACGCTAACAGCGCCGCGAGTGTCGATGCAAGCGCTTCCAACGTCCGCCGCATCCCGACGGGACGCGCGATCCGCCCGCCCGGGATGCGGCATCAGGCACGGGACGGGTCAGCGACCCGCCATCCACGCCTCCACATCGTCCGCCGTCCGCGGGATGCCGATCGACAGGTTCTCGGCACCGGATTCGGTCACCAGGATGTCGTCCTCGATGCGCACCCCGATGCCGCGGAACTCCGCGGGAACGGTGAGGTCGTCGGGCTGGAAGTACAGGCCCGGCTCGATCGTGAACACCATGCCCGGCTCCAGCACGCCGTCGAGGTACAGCTCCCGGCGCGCCTGCGCGCAGTCGTGCACATCGATGCCGAGGTGGTGGCTCGTGCCGTGCACCATGTAGCGGCGGTGGAACTGGGCGTCCGGCTCGAGCGACTCCTCGGCGCTCACCGGAAGGAAACCCCACTCGGCGGTCTTCGCTGCGATGACCTTCATCGCCTCCGCGTGCACCTCGCGGAACCGGATGCCGGGGCGCACGATCGCGAACGCCGCATCGGCAGCCTCCCGCACCGCCTCGTAGACGCGGCGCTGCACCTCGGTGAACCTGCCCGAGACGGGCAGCGTGCGGGTGATGTCGGCCGTGTACAGCGAATCGAGCTCGATTCCCGCATCGATGAGCACCAGATCCCCCGGCTGCACGGCGCCGTCGTTGCGGGTCCAGTGCAGGATGCACGCGTGCGCCCCCGAGGCGGCGATCGTGTCGTAGCCGACCGTGTTGCCCTCGGCGCGCGCGCGACGGTTGAAGGTGCCCTCGATGAGGCGCTCGCCGCGGTGGTGCGCGACGATGTTCGGCAGGTCGGCGA
>JAEYUT010000162.1 GCA_023432305.1 Actinomycetes bacterium | reverse complement strand
CGATGAAACCTCGCTCTGCACGCGTCCGACCGTCGTGCGGGCCGCGGTCGCCTGAGCGAGGACGGCGTCGCTGTCTACCTGGTATGTCGTCATGGGGCCACGCTAGGGACGCGGCGCATCTGCCTCCCGACTCTGAGCTGCCTCAGGGGAGGGCTCGGCTTCCTCCGTGCGGGGGAGGAGCGGAATGCTCACCCGGAACGTCGCTCCGCCGCCCGGCGTCTCCAGCGCCTCCACATG
The DNA here is from genome assembly GCA_023432305.1 of Actinomycetes bacterium. Lineage (GTDB taxonomy): Bacteria > Actinomycetota > Actinomycetes > Actinomycetales > Microbacteriaceae > Homoserinibacter. The sequence goes on along the minus strand of JAEYUT010000162.1, from coordinate 4,515 downwards.
CCCCTCATGCTGGGCGACGATGCCCGCGACGATCGCGAGTCCGAGGCCGGAGCCGCCCGTCTCGCGCGTGCGGGACGTGTCGGCGCGCCAGAAGCGCTGGAAGATCTTCTCTCGCAGCTGCGGGGGGATGCCCTCTCCGTGGTCGATGATCGAGATCTGCCCATAGCCGCCGTCGTGGTCGACCCCCACCGCGAGCTCGATCGGGCTGTCGTCGGGGGTGAACCGCATCGCGTTGCCCATGAGATTGGTGACCACCTGGCGCAGCTTGTTCTCGTCGCCGAGGACGATCGGGCCGACATCGGGGAGCGGGGTGGATGTCGATTCCTGGACAGCTCCCGCCGATGTCTCGACCGATGCCGGACGCCTGCGGCGCAGACGCGCGAACGCGGATCCGAAGTTCAGCGGTCCCGTGGTGTTCGTGACGGGTTGCTGCGGTGCAGCGGGCGCCGGGGGCGCCGGCGTCGGCGCCTCGGTGCGCTCGATGGGCTCCGGAACCACGACCGTGATCGTGCGGCCCGGGTTGGAGGCCGATGCGTCGAGGGCGGCGTCCTGGGCGATCGGGAGCAGATCCACCGGCTGGGCGTTGAGGGGACGCGACTCATCGAGTCGCGCGAGCTCCAGCAGGTCCTCCACGAGGCCGCCCATGCGGATGGCCTCCTTCTCGATCCGCTCCATCGCCTGAGCGACATCCTCGGGTTTCTGCAGCGCTCCCATGCGGTAGAGCTCCGCATAGCCGCGCAGCGAGACGAGCGGCGTGCGCAGCTCGTGGCTCGCATCGCCCACGAACCGCCGCATCTGCTCGATGGCGCGCTGGCGCTCCGCGAAGGCTCGGTCGATGCGGGCGAGCATCGTGTTGAGCGACCGGTTGAGCCGGCCGACCTCGGTGTTCGGGGTGGCGCCGCCGAGTCGCTGACTGTAGTCGCCCGCGGCGAAGCGCGCAGCGGTGCGCTCCACATCCCGCAGTGGGCTGAATGTGCTCGTCACGAGGAGCTGCGTCACCGCGGCACCGAGCAGGATCACCGCGATCGCGAACAGGAAGAAGATGAGCGTGTAGCGGGTGATGGTGTTGTCGACCTCGGTGAGGTCGGCTCCCACCACGAGGGTCACGTAGCTCGCCCCGTTGTCGAAGCTCGTGAAGACCGTCTTCACCTTCCACGCCGGACGGCCTGTCTCGTCGAGAAGCGGGAGCGGTCCGCCGCCGTCGTGCGCGACACTCCAGGAGCTCGTCATGTTCGAGAAGTCGGGCTGCGGGGCGTCCTTCGGGACGTTGTCGCACAGCACATTGGCCTGCGCGTCCAGGATGGCCACGATCGTGCCGTTGGGCTGATAGCGCACATTGCATTCGATGATCTGCGTCACCGGCATGCCGCGCACGAGTTCGTCGCCGTTCTCATCCACGGTGCCCCGCACCTGGTCGTACATGGAGCGCGCGTACGCGTCGACCTTCTCCTCCATGTATGCGCGAAGGACGGTCATGGTGCCCATTCCGACGACCGCGAGACCGAACGTGAGCAGCAGGACCGTCACGCCGGTGATCTTGGTGCGCAGCGAGATGCCGTTCCACCATCGGTCGAACGAGGCGTGCAGGTTCGACATCAGGCACCCACGGACGACAGCGGGTTCGTCACGCCTTCGACGACGTCTTCAGCATGTAGCCGAATCCGCGCTTCGTCTGGATCATCGGCTCGGAGGAGTGCTGGTCGATCTTGCGGCGCAGGTACGAGATGTAGCTCTCGACGATGCCCGCGTCGCCGTTGAAGTCGTACTCCCACACGTGGTCGAGGATCTGGGCATTCGACAGCACGCGGTTGGGGTTGAGCATGAGGTAGCGCAGGAGCTTGAACTCGGTGGGGGAGAGCTCGACCGGCTCGTCGCCCACGGTGACTTCGTGGGTGTCCTGGTCCATCGTGAGCTCGCCAGCGCGGATGATGGCGTCCTCTTCGTCGTGCATCGTGCGGCGGAGGATGGCCTTCAGGCGCGCCACGATCTCGTCGAGCGAGAAGGGCTTGGTGACGTAGTCGTCGCCGCCGACGGTGAGGCCGGTGATCTTGTCCTCGGTGTCGTCCTTGGCGGTGAGGAAGAGGATGGGCGCCGTGTAGCCGGATGCGCGGAGGCGCTTGGTGACGCCGAAGCCGTTCATGTCGGGGAGCATGACGTCGAGGATGATCAGGTCGGGTTCCTCATCGAGGACCGCGGAGATCGCCTGGGCGCCGTTTCCGACAGCGCGGACGGCGAAGCCGGCGAAGCGGAGACTCGTGGTGAGCAGGTCTCGGATGTTGGGCTCGTCATCGACGATGAGGATCTTGGGTCCGTCGCTCATGGGCCCATTCTCCTGCATGTTCGCTGGATGTCGACTGGAACTTTTCGCGGGTCCTGTCTGCCCCTCTCCCGCGAAACCTCGCCCGTGCGCCCCGAGCCGCGGCTGTGACATGCGCACCCGCGGTTTCGCAGCTGTCGGGGAGCGGGGTCCCCGCCTAGCATCGAGCGTGTGACGTCAGAGCAGAGCGCGCGGTCGATGGTGAGACGGATCGGAGCGCGCGAGTTCGACTTCGCGCGCGAGGTGGCGGTGATGGCGATCGTCAATCGCACGCCCGACTCCTTTCACGACAGGGGCTCGACATTCGCGCTCGACCGGGCAGTGGAGGCGTCCCTCGCTGCCGTCGCGGACGGTGCCGCCTGGGTGGATGTCGGCGGTGTGCCGTTCGGTCGCGGCCCGGCGGTCGAACTCGCCGATGAGCTCGACCGGATCGTGCCGCTCGTCGAAGCGATCCGCGCCGCGAGCGACGTGGTCATCTCGGTCGACACGTTCTCGGCCCGCGTCGCGGAGGCGGCGCTCGCCGCGGGTGCGGACGTGGTGAACGACACCTCCGGACTGTGGGACCCCGATATGGCATCCGTGGTGGCCGGCTCGGGTGGTCACCTCGTGCTGACGCATTCGCTCACGCCTCCCCGCACCGCGCATCCGTCGCCGCAGTACGACGACGTCGTGCGCACCGTCATCGACCACCTCGCCTCCCGCATCGACATGGCGCTCGCCGGGGGTGTGCCGTTCGAGAACCTCATCGTGGACCCGGGCCACGACCTGCACAAGAACACGCTCCATTCGCTCGAGCTCACGCGGCGACTCGCCGAGCTGCAGGTGCTCGGCGCCCCCGTCCTGGTGGCGCTGTCGAACAAGGACTTCATCGGCGAGACGATCGATCGACCCCAATACGAACGCCTCGAAGGGTCGCTCGCGGCCGCCGTCGTGTCGATCATGAACGGCGCACGCATCGTGCGGGTGCATGATGTGGCGCCGACGGTCGCCGCGGTGCGGATGACGGAGGCGATCCTCGGATGGCGGGAGCCGGCATGGCTGAAGCACAACATGTGACGATCGACCGGATCTGGCCGGATCCGGCGCCGGACCTCGACGACGATGCGCTCATTCAGGACCTGCGGGAGCCCTGCCTGCGGATGAACTTCGTCTTGTCGGCGGACGGCGCGGCGACCCGCGGCGGGCTCTCCGGCGGTCTCGGCGATGACGCCGACCGACGGTACTTCGAACTGCTGCGACGCGCGGCGGATGTCGTGGTCGTGGGGGCCGGCACCGTGCGCACGGAAGGCTACGGGCCGATGCGTGTCTCCGCGGAGTCGGCGGCCTGGCGCGAGGCGCACGGGCTGCCGCCGCATCCGGTGTTCGCGATCGTCTCCGGCCAGCTCGACCTCGATCCGGCCTCCCGGATCTTCACCGAGGCGCCGGTGCGCCCCCTCGTCATCACGACCGAGGATGCCGACGCGTCGGCGTTCGCGTCGGTCGCCGAGGTGATCCCCGCGGGTCATGGCTCCCGGATCGACGCCTCCGCCGCTGTGGCGGCACTGCGCGCGCGGGGGCTCGCGCGCATTCTGTGCGAAGGCGGGCCGACGCTGTTCGGCGCGCTGCTCGCCGCGGACGAGGTGGACGAGCTGTGCGTCACCATCGCCCCCACGCTCGAAGCGGGTGGCGCTCGCCGCATCGCTGCGGGAGAGATCCCCGAGCCGCGGGCGATGCGCCTCGCGCAAGTGCTCCGGTCGGGGTCGACGCTGCTGGTGCGCTACCGGCGTGAGGGCCGATAGCGCACCAGCGTGCGTCACACGTCGCGGTTCTTGATCGCCAGCGAGCCGCCGACGAGAGCGGCGATCGCCCAGCCGGTCATCGCGAGCGCGGCGGTCCAGGGCTCCAGGGCGACGGCACCCGTGGGAACGTCGAAGCCCGCGTCGAACGGGAACTCGCTCATCGTCGTGCCGAGCGTGCTCGGCAGGAACTCGGCAACGTCGAACGCCCACTGCGCCTGCAGGAGCATGGCCACCAGCTGCAGGACCGTCGGCACGACGAGCAGCAGACCCAGCACTGTCGCGATCGAGCCGGCGGAGTTGCGCAGCATGGCGCCCACGCCGACCGCGAAGACGGCCAGCAGCGCCGGGTATCCCGCGGCACCGAGCAGCGCGAGCCAGACGCGGCTGTCCGAGAACTCGATCGTGTAGCCGCCGCTGGAG
>JAEYUT010000001.1 GCA_023432305.1 Actinomycetes bacterium | reverse complement strand
CTCGTACCCGCTGCACGACGGCCTCTCCGGGGCCGACGCCGCCGCCCGCACGATCGGCTACCTCGAGAAGACCGTCGGCGCGTCCGACCTCGCGTGCCTCGTCGTCGAGCCGATCCAGGGCGAGGGCGGGTTCATCGTCCCCGCCGAGGGCTACCTCCCCGCCCTTCAGGAATGGTGCCCCGCCAACGGCATCGTCTTCATCGCCGACGAGATCCAGTCGGGCATGGCGCGCACGGGCACCTACTTCGCGAGCGAGCACTTCGGCTTCGAGCCCGACATGGTGCTCTCGGCGAAGGGCATCGCCGGAGGACTTCCGCTCGCCGGAGTCACGGGCCGCGCCGAGATCATGGATGCGTCGCAGCCGGGCGGACTCGGCGGCACCTTCGGCGGCAACCCGGTGGCCTGCGCCGCCGCCGTCGCCGTGTTCGACAGCATCGAACGGAACAACCTGCTGGCGGAGGCGAAGCGCATCGAGGCTGGCCTGGTCGCCGGGCTCGAGAAGCTGCGCGAGCGCTATTCCGTGATCGCCGAGATCCGCGGCATCGGCGCGATGATCGCGATCGAGCTCCTCGACCCCGAGACACGCGAACCTCGGGCGGATCTCGTGACGAAGATCGCGGCAGAAGCCGGACAGCGCGGAGTGCTCGTCCTCACCGCGGGCACCTACGGCAATGTGCTGCGCTTCCTGCCGAGCCTCGCCCTCACCGATGAGCTCCTCGCGGACGCGCTCGGGGTGCTCGCCGAGTCGTTCGCCGCAGCGGGCGCATGAGCACACCGCTCGACGCGGCCAGCTCGGTCGAGCTGGCCGTCGTCGAGCGCTCAGGCTGGCCGGAGTCCCGGCACATCGGGGCCGCGGTGCTCGTCGATCGAGACGGCGATGTGGTCGCGTCGCTCGGGGATCCCTCGCGCCTGATCTATCCGCGTTCGACGCTCAAGCTCGTGCAGGCGACCGCAGTGCAGCGCCTGGGCGTCGCCTTCGACCCTGTCGCCACCGTGCTCTCGGCTGCCAGCCACGCGGGCACACCCACGCACGTCGCCGTCGTCGAGCGGATGCTCGCGGACGCGGGCCTCGGTGCGGACGCGCTCCGATGCCCGGCCGAGCTGCCCGCTGATCCCGCCGCCAGGCGCGAAGCGGCAGGCCCCGCGCGCATCACGATGAACTGCTCGGGCAAGCACGCCGCGTTCCTCACCGCAGCCGTCCGCAACGGCTGGGATGTGCCCGGCTATCTCACGCCCACCCACCCCGTGCAGCAGGAGGTCGCCCGACTGACCGCCGAGCTGTGCGGCGAGCAGCCCGCACACTGGGGAGTCGACGGATGCGGTGCGCCCGTCCCCGTCGTGAGCCTCACCGGTCTCGCGCGCGCCGCCTCGATCACGGCACGCGCCGGCACAGTGCTCGGCGACGCCATCCGCGCCCACCCGTGGGCGATCGACGGACCCGGCCGGGCGAACACCGTCACCATCGAGCGCACGAGCCTCGTGGCGAAGCTGGGGGCTGAAGGGGTGCTCGTGCTCGTCACGCCCGCCGGCGAGAGCGTCGTGGTGAAATCTCTCGACGGGGCTCACCGCGCCACGACCGTGGCCGGGCTCGAGCTGCTCGTGCGCAATGGCCTGCTGGCTGGCGACACGCGCGACGAGGTGCTCGCCGAACTCGGCGCCGAATCGATTCGCGCGAGCTTCTGAGGCCGCGGCGTCCCGAACGCCGGAACACCACGCGGCAACCCTGCTCGACGGTGGAGACGCCGATGCGCCCGCCCCGGCGAACCAGGGCGGGCGCATCGTGTCGTGCTACAGACCGGCCTTCGCGAGCCGCTTGGCGCGTGCAGCCGAACTCAGCTGCGCGACCACCACGATCACGATCGCCGCAATGAACACCGCCGAGGCGATGACGTTGGCCTGAGCCGGGATGCCGCGAGACGCCGCCACGTACACGAACTTCGGGAACGTCTCCGCGTTGCCCGCGACGAAGTTCGTGATCACGAAGTCGTCGAAGCTCAGCGCGAACGCCAGCAGCGCTGCCGCGACGATGCCGGGCATGAGCAGCGGCAGAGTCACCCGCCAGAAAACCTGGCTCGGGCTCGCATACAGGTCGCGCCCTGCTTCTTCGAGCGCGGGATCGATGCTCGCCACACGGGCGCGCACCGTCACGACGACGAAGCTGATGCAGAACATGATGTGCGCCACCACGACCGACCACACGCCGCGCTCGACGCCCAGATTCACGAACTGCGATCCCAGTCCCGAACCCAGGATGACCTCGGGAGTCGCCATCGGCAGGAACAGCAGGATCGTCACGAACAGACGCATCCTGAACGTGTACCGCACGATCGCGATCGCGATCATCGTGCCCAGCAGCGTCGAGAAGAACGTCGCCGTGAGCCCCACGAAGATGCTGTTCCCGAAGGACTGGCAGACGCGCTCATCGGCGCACACCGATAGCCAGTTGTCCATCGTGAACCCGCGCCACACGATGTTCGAGCGACGTGAGTCGTTGAAGGAGAACACGATCGTGTACACGATCGGGATCATCATGATCACGAGGGCGACAACCGAGAAGATGCCGATCATCCAGTTGCCGGCACCGCCGGTTCCGGCACGCGGCTTCTTCTCGCGCGGCTTCTTCGCGGGCTGCACCGTCTCGGCGATGGCGGCTCCTTCCTGAACGGTCACAGCAGCTCCTCCGATCCGCTCTTCACGACATATGCCACGACGGGGATGAGGATCGCCACCATGAGCAGGATCGCCACAGCCGCCGAGAGCGGGTAGAAGCTCTGGAAGAACATGTCGTTGATGATGTTTCCGGCCATCACGGTGTTCGTCGACCCGAGGAAGTCCTTGCTCGCGTTGATGTAGTCACCCGACGCGGGGATGAACGTCAGCAGCATTCCCGACATCACACCAGGCAGCGACAGCGGCAGCACGATGCGGAAGAACCGCTGCGCGGGCCCCGCATACAGGTCGCTTCCCGCCTCGACGTAGCGCAGGTCCAGTCGCTCAAGCGACGCGTAGATCGGCAGGACCATGAACGGGATGAAGTTGTATGTCAGACCGAACACGACGGTGAACGGCGTGCCGTTGAGGTACGCATCCGGTCCCAGGATCCCCAGGGCCCTCAGGGTTCCGACCACGGCCCCCTCGTCGGCGAAGATCGCCTTCCAGGCGAGGGTGCGCAGCAGGAAGCTGATGAAGAACGGTGCGATCACCAGCACGAGCGTGAGGCTCTGCCACAGCGGGTAGGGCCGCAGGGTGACTCCGATGAAGTACGCCAGCGGATACCCGATGAGCAGCGCGAACACGGTCGCCATCGCCGAGTAGAGGAACGTGCGTCCGAAGATCTCTCCGAACCGCTCGAACACCTCCAGGTAGTTCTCCCACCGGAAGGCGAACACGTACTCGCCGACCTCGAACGAGCCACCAGGCTCCTTGAAGCTCGTGAGCAGCAGGGAGATCAGGGGCGCGAGGTACGTCGCCGCCAGGTAGATGACGCCCGGCAAGAGCAGGAGCAGCGCGACGTAGCTGCGTCGCTTCGGGGCCGCCGCTGAGAGATCGGGGCCCGAGCTTCCGAAAGCTCCGAAGGCCATCTCAGGCCTCTTCCAGCTCGTCCTCGAGGCGCTGACGACGCTGCACCGCGATCGACTGCGTCGATGCGTCGGCGTCGAACTTCGGCGCCTCTGCGGGCTCGTCCGCGAGGCCGAAGCCGTGCTGGACAGCCCACGACACCCACACCTGCGCACCCGACTCGACGAGCGGTCCCGCCGTCATGTTCTGCGCGAAGACGGTGACCTTGTCCAGGCCCGGAATCTGCACGATGTACTGCGTGCTCACTCCGGTGAACGAGACATCGGTCACCACACCGGGTCCGAGGATGTTGACCCCGGCCTTCGCGGTGGGCGCCTTCGTGGAGATCGACAGCTTCTCGGGGCGCACGCCGATGGTGACCTCGCCCGCGTGACGCTGCGCGCGCTCACGCGGCACCTTGACGCCCACACCCGCGATGTCGACCGTGATCGAGTCCGCTTCGGAGGCGACGACGTCGCCCGTGAAGAGGTTCGACTGGCCGAGGAAGTTCGCCACGAACGCGGTGCGCGGCAGCTCGTACAGCTCCTCCGGGGCGCCCATCTGCTCGATGACGCCCTTGTTCATCACCGCGACGGTGTCGGCCATGGTCATGGCCTCCTCCTGGTCGTGGGTGACGTGGAGGAAGGTGAGACCGACCTCGGACTGGATCGCCTTCAGCTCGAGCTGCATCTGCCGACGCAGCTTCAGATCGAGCGCGCCGAGCGGCTCGTCGAGCAGCAGAAGTGCGGGGCGGTTGACGACGGCGCGCGCCAGAGCGACGCGCTGCTGCTGACCACCCGAGAGCTGCGTCGGACGACGCGACGCGACGTGGTCGAGCTCGACCAGGCGCAGCGCCTCGTGTGCCAGCTCGTCTGCGTTAGGCATCTTGCGCCGCTTCAGCCCGAACGCCACGTTCTGCAGGATCGACATGTGCGGGAAGAGCGCGTAGCTCTGGAACACGGTGTTCACCGGACGCTGGTGCGGCTTCGTCGCCGTCACGTCCTTGCCGCCGATGAGGATGCGACCCGCGGTCGGCTCCTCGAGTCCGGCGACAAGGCGCAAGGTGGTGGTCTTGCCGCAGCCCGACGGCCCCAGCAGGGCGAAGAAGCTGCCCGCTGGGATCGTCAGGTTGAGGTCCTCGATTGCAGTGAAGCCGGGGAACCGCTTGGTGACCCCGACGAGTTCGAGGTCGGCGCCGGCTTCGTCGAAGCTTCCGGACATCAGGCTCCGATCAGAACCTGCTGGAACTTGCCCTGGAAGGACGTCTCCTCAGCAGGAGTGAGCGTGCGGAACATCTTGACCGTCGACAGCGTCTCCGCATTCGGGAAGATCAGCTGGTTGTCGATGAGCTCGGGGTCGATGGCCTCGGCGGCCTCGCGTGCACCCACGACGGGGGTGATGTAGTTCACCCAGGCAGCGACCTCGGCGGCGATCTCCGGGTCGTAGTACCAGTTGATGAGCTTCTCCGCGTTCGACTTGCGGGGCGAGCCGATCGGGACGATGAAGTTGTCGTTCCAGATCGTTCCGCCGCC
>JAEYUT010000114.1 GCA_023432305.1 Actinomycetes bacterium | reverse complement strand
TGCGCCGGAAGGGTGGCTTCGCTGCGCGGTTCGGGTGCAGTGGCTTCGACGTCGTCACGGGCTCCGTCGGTGGGCGCGGCCGCAACCGAGATCATGTGGCACTCTCTTCGCTCGGGCTGTGCTCCGGGCTCGCGGAGCGTCGAATAGGTGCACGATATGTCGCGCCTGGCCGTGCCGTAATGCCCAGTGTGGGGGCAAACAGATCTGTCAACCAACGCCGGCGGCGCGGCCGCTGCGAGAGATCGCCGGGCTCGAGACCTCAGCGATGCAGCTGCGGTGCCGGTGCAGGAGCGATGGCGGGCTCCGGGGTGCGCTCGACGAGGTTCTCGGCGTCGTCGACGGCACGCCGGAGCATGGTGATGAGGGCCCCGTCGGCGTCGTCGATGCAGGCTCGGGAAGCCCCCACGACCGCGGTCGCGATGATGAGCTCCGTGGACACCGTGTCGAGGCGCGGGTAGCGCGACGCGATCGTCGTGAGGTGGCTGCGCGCCCAGCGAGCGGCCTCCGGCACATCGGCGAGTGCCGCGTGCAGGTCCATCTGCAGGCTGCCGGTCTCGACCTGTCGGCGCTGCAGGCGCAGCGCCAGAGCGAGAGCACCGGCGGCGAGCACCCGCTGGCGCTCCATGCTGGCGATCGGGAGCGCGACGATCGCGGCGCGCAAGGCGACGACGGAGGCGATGTCGTCGGATCCGGTGAGCCCGACGACGCGGGGGATGAGCGGGATGAGCTCGTCGCGACGGCCATCGGCGATGAGGTCGTTGACGCCCCGCGCGAGCGCCGCGAGCGTGCCGTCCGTGCAGGAGGGATGGTCGCTCCAGCGCTCGCCCGCGAGGTAGGAGGCGAACTCCATGAAGCAGGCGCCTCGGCGCGGGTTGCGGTGTCGACCGGCCGACAGGTGCGGCATGACATCGGGGACGAAAGGAGTGCGGTTGCGCATCGTCATCACCTCGCGGTTCTCGCTTTGTCCGATTGTGCGCCTCTCGCGCGGAGGAATCCAGGGGTTGCAGAAGGCTCGCAGGTGGTTCTCGCGAAGACGACGGAGCCCCGGTCGTCGCCGGCCGGGGCTCCGCTCGCGGGGCGTGTCAGATGCCGACGCCGCCGTCGGTGGTGTCGAGCTGGCGCAGCTTGAGACGCGCCATCGCGAGGTTGGACTTCGCGCGGTCGAGGATGAGGAGCATGAAGACGTCCGGGTACGCGGCGATGGGGCGCACGATGTGGTACTGCGTCTCGAGCGAGAGGAGGCTGTCCTCGACGCCGCCGACGAGACCGAGGGCGCGGATGTTGCGCAGCTGCGCGCGCATCACCTCCGTGTAGCCCGCGGCGGCGAGCTCCACGTCGACGCCGGTGCCGCCGCTGGCGACGACCATTCCGGAGTCGCTGTCGACGATCGCGGCGGCGAGGGCGCCGTCGATCTGCAGAAGGATCTCGATTCCTTCGTTCGCCCCGCGGGACTGCTCTTCGGTGACGACGGGTTCGCTCATGGTGTGATTCCTTACTCTTTCGGTGGGGTCGACGCGGCGAGCTGCGCCGCGAAGTCGGTGATGACGCGACGGGAGGCGAGCAGCGCCTTCCCGGCGGTCTCCTCGTCGCCGAAGACGGCGGCGAGGACGATGGGCTGCTCGGGGATCCGCAGCAGGAGCACATGCCCGTCGTCGGCGTCGACGAGGGCGTAGCGGGTGGGGCCGAGCGCGAGTTCGCGGACGATGGCTTCGGCGAGGGCCTGCAGCGAGCTCGACATGCTCGCAAGGCGCTGGTTCTCGGCGGTCGTGGCGGGGTCGCGGGCGATCTCGAAGCCGTCGTCGCTCAGCACCACGGCGACGGTGAACGACGGGCAGGCGCTTCGCAGCTGCACGAGCGCCTCGGTGGCGGCCTCCACGATGTGCGGGTGGCGATGGGTCGGGACGACCGGGACGTCGTAGGTCATCGGCGTGCACTCGCGGCGCACTGGCGGGTGGTCGGGTTCATCGGCTTCTTCTGCGTCGCCCGCCGGCGGATGCCGCGGCGCGGTGTCGGGTGATGTCGCGGTCGTCGGCGGTGAGATATCGACAACTGTCAACAAAGTTGAAACGTAGTCATCCGGAGGGATCCTCCTCTCTCCCCAGTGAGGGGGCAGACCGGTCGCCCCTCCCTCGCTCCGGCTGCACCGCGACGCACCTAGAATCTGAGGGTGCGGATCCACATCGCGACTGACCATGCAGGCCTCGAGTTCAGCCAGACCCTCCAGAAGCATCTGACCGATGCCGGGCACGAGGTGATCGACCACGGCCCCCAGAGTTACGACCCCCTCGACGACTACCCCTCGTTCTGCATCAACGCGGCGCGTGCCGTGGTCCGCGACCAGCGGTCGGGGACGGAGGCGCTCGGCGTCGTGTTCGGTGGTTCGGGCAACGGGGAGCAGATCGCCGCCAACAAGGTGGAGGGTGTGCGCGCAGCGCTCGTGTGGAACCTCTCGACGGCGGAGCTCGCACGCGAGCACAACGACGCCAACGTGATCTCGATCGGGGCGCGTCAGCACACCGTCGATGAGGCGATCGCCTTCATCGACCGCTTCATCGCGACGCCGTTCCCGGGCGAGGAGCGCCACGCGCGTCGCATCGCGCAGCTCGCCGAGTACGAGACGACCGGCCGCATCGTCGGCCACGACATCGAGTAGTCGATGCCCGAGGGGCACTCCGTCCATCGCATCGCTCGGCAGTTCGAGCTGAACTTCACGGGGGTTCCCGTGGCTGTCAGCTCGCCGCAGGGCCGTTTCGCAACGGGTGCGGCCGAGCTCGACGGCCATGCGATCGTGCAGGCGAAGGCCGTCGGCAAGCAGATGTTCCTCGAGTTCGATCACGAGCTCTGGCTGCGGGTGCACCTGGGCCTCTACGGTGCGTGGGATTTCGCGGGGGATATCTCCGTCGACGACACCCTCGTGTCGGCTGGTGGGCGCATGGGGCAGACCAGCCAGCGCGGAACGGTGCCAGGCGCCGCCGACGACGCGAGCACGGTCGTGGGAGCCCACGAGGATTCGCCGTGGTCGATCGGCGCGCCGCGCCGGGCGCGTCTTCGGATGTCGGAGGGCGAGAAGCTCGGCGACCTGTCCGAGACGTGGCCGCCGCCGCCCGTCGGGCAGGTGCGCGTGCGGCTGCTCACCGAGACGGCGTGCGCCGACCTTCGCGGGCCGACCGCGTGCGAGGTGCAGACGATCGAGGAGGTCGATCGCCAGATCGCGAAGCTGGGCCCCGATCCGCTCGTGGATGCGCCGGAGGTGGGCGAGGAGCGCTTCGTCTCGGTCGTCAGGCGCAAGCCCACCCCGATCGCTCTGCTGCTCATGGATCAGGCGGTCGTCTCGGGGATCGGCAACGTCTACCGCGCGGAGCTGCTGTTCCGTTTGCGTCTCGACCCGTTCCGGCCGGGGCGGGAGATCCCGGAGGAGCTCGTGCGCGAGCTCTGGCGCGACTGGACGCATCTGCTGCAGATCGGCGTCTCGACCGGGCAGATGCTCACGATGGATGATCTCGACGAGGAGGCGTACCGCAGGGCACTCGCCTCACGCGACGATCGTCACTGGGTCTACCACCGCACGGGAGAGCCGTGCCGGGTGTGCGGAACGAGCATCGCGATGACGGAGCTCGGCGCTCGCAAGCTGTATTGGTGTCCGAACTGTCAGGTGTGAGCGCCTGGCTCAGTTCTCGGCGCTGATCCGCCGAGCTCGCCCGATCGCGAGTGCGAGCACGCCGGAGCTCACGGCGACGGCGGCGATGCCGACGGCGAGCAGGACGTCTTCGCGCAGACCGGTGTCGGCGAGGTCGGCTGTCTCGGCGCTCGCCATCCATCCGGATGTCTCCGAGCCCGTGTCGCCTGCAGTGTCCGCGTGCGCGGCCGCGGGTGCGAGCGCGAGAGCGATCGCGAGGCTCGCGGCGAGCGCGGGGCGGCGGGCGGGGGTCTTCACGGCATCCTCGGGGGAGATGGAACGGTCGGTCTTCCATGGTGACCGATCATCATTGATCCGTCAACTTTCCGTCGACGACGCGGACACGCGCCACAATGAACCATGCGCCGCACGCCCAGCTACCTGCTCACCGACGTCGACGAGGTCAAACGGCTCCTTCGTCGCAACGCCTGGATGACCTTCGTCTCGAACACCTCCACCGGGCTCGTCGCCTCCCACTACGCGACGCTGCTCGAGGAGACCGACGACGACACCATCTCGATCGTCAGCCATTTCGGGCGCCCCGACGAAGTCGCGCACGAACTCGGACAGCATGAGGTCCTCGTCATCGCGCAGGGGCCGCACGGCTACATCACCCCCAACTGGTACGACGACGGCGAGTTCATCCCCACCTGGAACCACGTGACCGCCCACCTGTACGG
>JAEYUT010000368.1 GCA_023432305.1 Actinomycetes bacterium | reverse complement strand
CCGGGCGTGCACTCCCAGAGGCCCGTCTCGATCCGTCCGTTCGCCCAGACGGTCTCGGCAGCCTCCGTGAGCCCCTCGGTGAGGGCTGTCGGCTTGGCGGTGTGCGCCCCGATGGAGCCGTCTGCGGTGCGAAGTCGGGCGATGGTGGTGATGTCGGTCATGCAGGTGCCTCTCAGTTGCGTCCGGTGATCACGTCGGCGATCTTCGCGATGGGCGAGGTACGCGCTCCCCCGCGGTCCTCGATCCGGTCGGCCATGCCGTACGCCGTGTAGAGCCCCTTGGTGGCGATCCAGCGCAGCGGCTCGGGCTCCCACCTGCGCACCCTGTGGTTCACCCACGGCAGCGAGGTGAGATCGGTGTCTCGGCCCAGGATGAGGTCGGCGAGCGTGCGTCCCGCGAGGTTGGTGCTCGTGACGCCTGTGCCCACGTAGCCGCCGCCCCACGCGATGCCCGTCGCCGGGTCGAGTCCGACGGTCGCCGACCAGTCGCGCGGCACCCCGAGCACACCTGACCACACGTGGTCGATCTGCGCGTCGCGGGTGGCGGGGAAGAACCGCACCATGATGCGGCGCAGCTTCTCCGCTGTGACCTCCGGGGTCTGGCCGTCGAGGTCGGTGCGCGAGCCGTACTTGTAGGGCACTCCGCGTCCGCCGATCGCGATGCGGTCATCCGCAGTGCGCTGCGCGTACATGTAGACGTGAGCCATGTCGCCGAGCACCTCGCCCTCGGACCAGTTCAGCTCGTCCCAGACGGATGCGGGCAGAGGCTCGGTCGCGATGAGCGAGGAGTTCATCGGGAGCCAGAGGCGGCGCAGCCCCTTCAGCTGGGCCGTGAAGCCCTCGGTGGCGCGCACGACGTACTCGGCGTCGACATCGCCATGGCTGGTGCGCACCTTGTGCGGGAGGATCTCCGTCGCGCGCGTGCTCTCGTAGATCGTCACCCCGAGGCGCTCCACGGCGGCCGCGAGTCCTGCGACGAGCTTCGCGGGCTGGATGCGCGCGGAATGCGGATGCCACATGGCTGCGCGCGTGCGTGCGACGTGGATCTTCGCTGTCGCATCCGCCGCCTCCAGCAGCTCGACATCCGAGCTCGCCCATTCCTGCTCGGCGGCAGCCCAGGCGCGCAGACGCGCCTCCTGCGCGGGCGTGTAGGCCACATTGAACTCGCCGCCCTTGAGGATGTCGGCGTCGATGCCTTCCGCCTGGGCGACGCGGATGACCTCGTCGACCGTGACGTTCATCTCGCGCTGGAAGCGCTCGATCTCATCTCTGCTGTGGGTCTTCAGGTACTGCTCGCGGCCACCCGTGATCGAGTTGGTGAGCCAGCCCCCGTTGCGTCCCGACGCCCCGTAGCCGACGTGGCGCTGCTCGATCACGGCGATGCGCAGCGAGGGGTCGGCCTGCTTCAGGTAGTAGGCGCTCCAGAGGCCGGTGTACCCGGCGCCCACGATCGCCACATCCACCTGCGTCGACGCGGGCAGTGCAGGCCGCGCTTCCGGCACACCTCCCGCCGCATTCCACCAGTGCGAGACGTCTCCGTTGATCATGCGGGCTTCCATTCGCGTCGGATTCGGGTGTAGCCAGCCGAGCGATTCGGGCAGGCACGTCTCAGATTGCCATCGACGGGCACTGCTGTGTGACATGACAGGCGTCTGTCGCGTGGCGAACATCGAACTGGGGCGCTGCGGGGCTCTCATCCGGTGGGTTTGGCCGCCTCAGCCGACCCGGAGGTCCCCTGCCGCGCCCATAGACTGGGCACGCTGCGGGAGTGGTGGAATGGTAGACACGCAGGATTTAGGTTCCTGTGCCGCAAGGCATGCGGGTTCGAGCCCCGCCTCCCGCACCACCGACCTCGGCGCCGATTCGGGGGTCACCCCCAGGATCGCCCACCCTCGGTTGCCGCTACGCTGAAACGAACCCGCCCGCCGATCCACATCGATCGACGACCAGGAAGATCTGACGCGTGCCCCTCACCACACTTCTCGCAACACTGTTCGCCGCCGCGCCCACCGCCCTGATCCCCTGGCTCGATCCGCACTCGATCATCGTCGAAGCAGGCCCCTGGGCCCTGCTCGTAGTGTGTCTCATCGTCTTCGCCGAGACCGGTCTGCTGGTGGGCTTCATCCTGCCCGGCGACACCCTGCTCATCATCACCGGGCTGCTCACCTTCACCGGGACGATGACGGAAGCCGGCACCGGAATCCAGATCCCGATCTGGCTCGTCTGCCTCTCGATCATGGTGGCCGCGTTCGCCGGCGGCGAGCTGGGGTATGTGATCGGCCACAAGACCGGCCCCGCGATCTTCGAGCGCAAAGAGAGCGGCCTGTTCTCCAAGGAGAACGTGCTGCGCACGAACGCCTTCATGGAGAAGTGGGGCCCGCTTGCCATCGTCGTGGCGCGGTTCGTTCCCATCGTGCGCACCTTCGCCCCCATCGCGGCGGGCGTCGCGCACATGAACTACAAGCGCTACTCGCTCTACAACGCGGTCGGCGCCGCCATCTGGGGCGCGGGTCTCACGTTCGCCGGCTTCCTGCTCGGCTACTTCGAGCCGATCGCCGACTTCGTGATCGAGTACATCGACGTCATCCTGCTGTGCGCAATCGCCCTCGCCGTGATCCCCACGGTGTTCCACTACGTGCAGGGCGTCATCAAGGCGCGCCGCGCCCGTGCTCGCGGAGAGGACGCGCCGCTCAGCGGAGACGCGATCGCCCTCGACCCGGACGTGCTCGACGACTGATCCCCGCTGATCGCTCGGCGCCGTCAGGCGATGCGCGAACCCCGCAGCGGCACCAGCCACACCGCCTCGGCGACATCCGCATCCAGCTCCCCGGCTGTGACGATCGTGTCGAGCCCGATGCCGTCGTCGCTGATCCGGCGCAGCACGTCTCCGTCGCGATCGCTGATGCGCGCCACCCTGCCCACCGTTCCAGGATCCAACGACGCCGCGAGCACCGCCTCCGGTCTCGTGATGGTGCCGTCGGGCGCCGGGATCGGATCCCCGTGGGGGTCGCGCGTCGGGTGCCCCAGCTGGGCATCGATCGCGTCGAGCATCCGGTCGCTCAGCACATGCTCGAGCACCTCGGCCTCGTCATGCACCTCATCCCAGTCGTAGCCGAAGCCCTCCACGAGCCATGTCTCCACCAGTCGGTGGCGGCGCACCATCCGCAGAGCCTGCGCGCGGCCCTCATCGGTGAGCTCGATCGCACCGTACGGCCTATGGGTCACGAGACCTTGCTTGGCGAGCTTCTTCACCATCTCGGTGACGGTCGACGGCACGAGCCCCAGTCGCGCGGCGAGCTGCGAGCCCGTGATCGGCGCATCCTGCCACTCGGTGTGGCCGTGTATGACTTTCAGATAGTCCTCGACGGTCGAAGACGCGGTCCTAGCGATGGCTGTGCTCCTCACAGGTCGGGTGGCCGGCGGGCTCCAGCTGGAACGTCGAATGCGCGACGTCGAAGTGTCCCGCGAGGCACGCGCTCAGCTCCTCGAGCAGCGGACCTGTCTCGCCGCGCACGAACACCTCCGGGTCGACCGACACGTGAGCGGTGAAGACGGGCGAGCCGGAGGTGATGTCCCAGATGTGCACGTCGTGCACATCCACGACGCCCGGCGTCTCGCGCAGATGGGAGCGGATCTGCTCGACGTCGCGGTCACGCGGGGCGGATTCGGTGAGCACCCGGATGACATCCCGCAGCAGGATGGCGGCACGCGGGGCGATGAGCGCCGCGATCACGAGAGACGCGATCGCATCGGCCTGCACGAACCCGGTGAGCAGGATGACGGCAGCGGCGGCGATCGCCGCGATCGATCCGAGCATGTCGCCGAACACCTCGAGGAGGGCCCCGCGCAGGTTGATCGAGGTGCGATCGCCGCCGCGCAGCACGGCGAACGCGACGATGTTGGCGAGCAGTCCGATCACGGCGATGACGAGCATCGGAGCGGCATCGATGTGCTGAACCCCCGCCACAAGGCGCTTCACGCCCTCGACGGCGACGAAGACGGCGACGACACTCAGGATCGTGCCGTTGATGAGCGCGCCGAGAACCTCGACGCGCTGGAATCCGAACGTGTGACGGTCGGTCGCCGGCCTCGCGGCGACGACGGAGGCGACGAGCGCCACGGCGAGGCCGATGGCATCGCTCGACATGTGCCCGGCGTCGCCCAGCAGTGCCAGGGAGCCCGAGATCGCCGCCCCCACGAGCTCGGCGACGAGCACGGTGAGCGTGATCGCGAGCGCGATCGCGATGCGGACGCGGTTGCCCGCTCCGCGCTCGGCGGCGCCATGATCGTGCCCGTGACCCATGCCTCCAGGCTAGGCCGATCACGCGGAGGCGGACGCCGGTTCCGGCTTGTCGGGAATGACTCTCGTGCTCAGCCGTACAGTTCGCGCAGCTTCGCGACGAGCTCCCCGAACGCCTGCGCGCGGTGGCTGATCGCGTTCTTCTCGTCGGGGGTGAGCTCAGCCGCCGCGACCTCGAGTCCGTCAGGCTGGAAGATCGGGTCGTAGCCGAATCCGTTCGCTCCCGAGGGCTGCTCGAGCACGCGCCCCGGCCACGTGCCGCGTACGACGATCTCGGTCTCGCCATCCACGAGCGCCGCCACGCACACGAAGTCGGCGGATCGGTCGGACGCCCCCTCCAGGTTCGTCAGCAGGAGGGCGTTGTTGTCGTTCGAGTCGCCGGTTCCCGCGTAGCGCGCCGAGCGGATGCCGGGGTCGCCGCCGAGGGCGCGCACCGAGATCCCGGAGTCGTCGGCGATCGACGGGAGGCCGCTGTGCGCATATGCGGCACGGGCCTTGATGAGCGCGTTCGCTTCGAACGTGTCGCCGTCTTCCACCGGCTCCGGGCCGTCGTAGCCGACGAGCTCATGGGTGCCGAGCCGCGCGCCGAGGATGCGGCGCAGCTCCTCCACCTTGTGTGCGTTGTGGGTGGCGAGAACGAACGTGGTCACCCTCCGAGCCTACGGTGCGTCGATCGCGGCCTTCGCTCGTGAGCGCCGCGCCAGAAGCGCGACCCCGACGGCCCCGAGAAGAAGTGCCGCGATACCGGCACTCTCTGCCCCGTGGGCGCCCGTCGCGGCGAGCACTTCCGCGGGCGGGTCGGCGTCCCCCGGGCTGGCGGTCGGATCGACGAAGGCGAACGTGCCGAGGTGCGTGCTCGGCACCGTCCTCTCGAACTCGTCGAACGGCGCTCGATCGGGATCAGCGAGGTATGCGCGAATCCACGGGTCCATCTCGGCGAACGACGGCGTGATCGGAAGCATCTGCATGACGAGCATCAGGGTCGTCCCCGTGATCGAATCAGGAGCGGCCTGATCGGTGTCGGAGTGGTAGAGAGCGGCGACCACACCGTCACTGAGACAGATCGCGTGATCACCGACGAGTGCGTAGAGCGTTCGGGGCGCCACCGTCACGGCGGCCTCATACGTGACGCCGTCCGAACCCACGAGGCGGAACGTGGTCTCGACGGGCGTGAACACCGCCCGGTATCTCGCCCACTCCGCATCCAGCCAGTGGCTCATATGACACGATGCGCGAACGCCCTCCGGCAGATCGGCGTCGGCGACGGCATCCACATATGCGACGGGCGCGAGCACCGCGCCCCTGACCTCCAGCGAGGTCGGCGTCGAGGACTCATGCAGCTCGTACGGGTTCACCCAGGAGCCCTCACCCGTGATCACCTCCGGCCAGTAGACCTCGATGTGCGCGGCGTCGGCGTCGTCATCGCGCTCCATCGCGATCACGTCGAAGTCGGCAGGCAGCACGCCCTCGGGCACCGTGAGGGTGAACTGCACGTGCCCCGCGCCGTAGACCGGGACGCACCACGTGTACCAGTCCGGAAGCGGATCGTCGTTGCCTGCGTGATACACCGCCTCGGTGCAGCGGGGCTCCGTCGTGGGATCGGCTGAGGCGCTCAGCGCCCCTCCGCCGAGCGCGAGTGCTCCGCCGACCACCGTCGCGATCCCTGCTCTGAGAGCCGCGTTGGCCATACTCTGTCCCCCTTTCAGCGGCGCTCGCCCGCGCCGCCCCGCCATACGATGCCACAGATCGCTCCTCGGTGGGGAATATTCCCCGGCGAATGGCCATGCGAAAGCCGCCCGCGGCGAATGCACACGGGCGGCTTCAGATGCAGGCGATCAGCCGGCCAGGAC
>JAEYUT010000367.1 GCA_023432305.1 Actinomycetes bacterium | reverse complement strand
CATCGGCGTCGTCGTGGGGTTGCTCGTGCGCGGCGGACGACGATCTCGACACCCGTCGGGACCCGACTTAGCGTGAGGTCACCGCACCGAGATCTCCGGAGGATGCCATGACGCGCACCGAATCCCGTCCCGAGCTGGGAACCGACGTGCCCGCCGAGGTCGCCACCCCGCGGGACGCAGCCCACCAGGCCGCAGCCCTCGAGGTCGACGTCGCCTGGCTCGGCGAATACCTCCTCGGCAAGTGGGCCACTGAGCGCCGAGAGTCCCGCGCGCTCGCCTCGGACCCCGAGTTCTGGTACCAGGGCGACCTGAAGCTCGCCGAGCACCGTGAGCGCGTGCTCGGCCAGCTGCACGGCCTGGTCAAGCGCGGCGCCATCCAGCGCGCCTTCCCGAAGCGCTTCGGCGGGGGCGACAACCACGGCGGCAACATCGCCGCCTTCGAGGAGCTCGTGCTCGCCGACCCGTCGCTGCAGATCAAGTCGGGGGTGCAGTGGGGGCTCTTCGCAGCCGCGATCCTGCACCTCGGCACCGCGGAGCACCACGACCGCTTCCTTCCCGCGACCCTCACCCTCGAGATGCCGGGTGCCTTCGCCATGACCGAGACCGGTCACGGATCGGATGTCGCCGCCGTCGCGACGACCGCCACCTACGACGAGGCCACCGACGAGTGGGTCATCCACACGCCGTTCCGCGCAGCGTGGAAGGACTACCTCGGCAACGCCGCCCTCCACGGACGCGCGGCCGTCGTGTTCGCGCAGCTCATCACGAAGGGCGTGAACTACGGGGTGCACGCGTTCTATGTGCCGCTGCGCGATGAGCAGGGCGCGTTCCTCCCCGGCGTCGGCGGCGAGGACGACGGGCTCAAGGGCGGCCTCAACGGCATCGACAACGGCCGCCTGCACTTCACGAATGTGCGCGTCCCGCGCACCAACCTCCTCAACCGCTACGGGAACGTCGACGAGATGGGCGACTACACCTCGCCCATCGAGAGCCCCGGTCGCCGGTTCTTCACCATGCTCGGAACGCTCGTGCAGGGACGCGTGTCGCTCGACGGCGCCGCGACCCTCGCGTCGAAGGCGGCCCTCCACATCGCGCTCACCTATGCGTCGCAGCGCCGCCAGTTCGCGGGCGGCACGGGCGACGAGGTCGTGCTGCTCGACTACGGTCGGCACCAGCGCCGCCTCCTGCCGCGCCTCGCGCAGACGTACGCCATGTCGTTCGCGCACGAGGAGTTCCTGACGCTCTTCGACGAGGTCTTCTCGGGCGTCAACGACACCACCGACTCCCGCGAGGACCTCGAGACGATCGCCGCCGCGCTCAAGCCGCTGTCGACGTGGGCGGCGCTCGAGATCCTGCAGGAGGCCCGCGAGGCGTGCGGCGGATCCGGCTTCCTCGCCGAGAATCGCCTCACCCAGCTGCGCGCCGACCTCGACATCTACGCCACGTTCGAGGGCGACAACAACGTGCTGCTGCAGCTCGTCGCGAAGCGCCTGCTCACCGACTACGCGAAGAAGTTCAAGAATGCGGACGCCGGAACGATGGCGCACTACGTCGCCGGGCAGGTGGGCGAGGCGGCGGTGAACCGCTCGGGTCTGCGTCAGCTCGGACAGTCGATCGCCGACTTCGGCTCGACGGCCCGCTCGGTGGGCTTCGTGCGCGACGAGGACTCGCAGCGCCAGCTGCTCACCGACCGCGTGCACACCGCTGTCGGCGAGCTCGCCGCGAAGCTGCGCCCGGCAGCGAAGCTCTCGCCCGAGGATGGCGCCGCGCTCTTCAACCGCTACCAGAACGACCTCATCGCCACCGCCCGCGCTCACGGTGAGCTGCTGCAGTGGGAGGCATTCACGCGGGCGCTCGCGAAGGTGCCCGAGGGCGACACGAAGCAGGTGCTCACGTGGCTGCGCGACCTGTTCGGTCTCGGCCTGATCGAGAAGGACGCGGCCTGGTACCTCATCCACGGTCGCCTCTCCGGGCACCGTGCGGCCGCGATCACGGCCTACATCGACGACCGCCTGCTGCCGCGCATCAGGACGCACGCGCTCGACCTCGTGGCGGCCTTCGGTCTCACCCCGGAGCTGCTGCGCGCGCCGAACGCGACGGATGCGGAGCAGATCCGCCAGGACGAGGCGCGTGCCTACTACGCAGAGCTCCGCGCCTCGGGCAGCGCACCCGTCGACGAGAAGACGCTGCACAAGGCCAAGAAGAAGCGCTGACGCGCCGCAACGGCGAACGGCCCCCGGATCGGATCCGGGGGCCGTTCGCCGTTGGTGCCCACCGCTAGGGGCGGGTTGCCTCTTCGAGCAGCTCGAGCACGTGGCGGTAGTCCTCGCCGGTGGCGCGGCTCATGCCGAGCTCGCACGTGCGGTTGCATGATGCGTGGGCGTCGGCGCCGATCTCGCGCACCTCGGCCGCCTCGGCGGCGGTCGCAGAGGCGGTGAGCTCCGGGTGCAGCATGCCTCGGTCGCCCGCGAACCCGCAGCAGCCCCACGCATCCGGAACCGTCACCGTCTCGGCGACAGCGGCGCCGATGCGCGTGAGTGCGGGGTCGACGCCCATCTGCGTCGACGAGCAGGTGGGGTGCAGGACGAGCGAGTCGACGAGCGGGGTGACCGCCCCCAGGCGCGGCAGGATCTCGCGCGCGGTGAAGTCGACGGCGTCTTCGACGATCGCGTCGATGCCGGCATCCGTCAGGAGCTTCGCGAATCCCTCGGTGCAGCTCACCGCGTCGCTCACGATGCGCACACCGGAGGCCGCGCCCTCGCGCACCGCCGCGGCGACCCGTTCGAGCATCACCTGGCGTCCCTTCGCCATGCCCTTGGAGGTCCACGGGGTGCTGCAGCACAGGCTCTCGATCTGGTCGGGCACCTCCACGAGCACGCCGGCGCGCTCGCACAGCGCCACGAACGCGGCGGTCGCGCCGATGCCGCCCGCAGCGGCGCCGAACATGCTGCCGACGCACGCCGGCAGGTAGATCGCGAGCGGGGCGCCGGAACCGGATCCCTGGAGTCCGCGCAGTCCGCGTCGGGCGGCGCCGCCGCCGGGCAGGTCGTCGCCGTACTCCGGCACCGTGTCGTCGCCGAGCACCGCGCGCCCCACGGTCGTCGCGGCACGCACCAGCGGGGCGGGCACGGCATCCGCGACGGTGAGGGCGACAGCCCCGACGCGCGTCACCGCGCCCCACTGCTGCGCGGCGAGCTTCCATCCGGCGTCGAGCACGGGCGACTGGCCTTCGCGGCGCAGGCGCTTGACGAGGCTTCCGGTGTCGATCTTCACGGGGCATGCGGTCTGGCACATGCCGTCGGCGGCGCACGTCTCGAGGGCGCTGTAGTCGTAGTCGCGCTCGATCTCGGCGAGCGTGCGGGTGTCGCCGGCGGCCTCGGCTCGTGCCTGCGCGCGACGGACCACGATGCGCTGGCGCGGGGTGAGCGTGAGGTTCTTCGAGGGGCACACGGGCTCGCAGTAGCCGCACTCCACGCAGCGGTCCGCCTCCACCTCGATCGTCTCGGCGAGCTTGATGTGCCGCACATGCGCGTCGGGGTCGTCGTCGATGATGACGCCCGGGTTGAGGATGCCCGCGGGATCGAAGAGGCGCTTGAGCTGGCACATCACGTCGTACAGCTCATCGCCGTACTGGCGCCGCACGTACGGCGCCATGGCGCGGCCCGTGCCGTGCTCGGCCTTGAGGTTGCCGCCCGCGGCGAGCACGAGGTCGACCATCTCCTCCGTGAAGTCCACGAGACGCCCGATCGCGGCGTCGCCCTCGTAGCGGTCGGTGAGCATGAAGTGGATGTTGCCGTCCTTCGCGTGCCCGAAGATCACGCTGTCGCGGTACGCGTAGCGGTCGAACAGCTCCTGCAGGCTCTCGCACGTGTCGGCGAGGGCGGGGACGGGCACCACGATGTCCTCGAGGAGTGCGGTGGTGCCGCTCGGGCGAGCTCCCGCGACGCTCGCGTAGAGGCCCTTGCGCAGCTTCCATGCGCGGGCGCGCTCGACCGCATCGGCGGAGGATGCGAACGGGGCGACGAGCGGCATCTGGGCGAGGGCGTCGGCGCCGAGCTGGGC
>JAEYUT010000295.1 GCA_023432305.1 Actinomycetes bacterium | reverse complement strand
TCGCGATCACCACGTCGTACCCGGCGCCCGTGAGCGCCTTCGCGAGCCGTGAGCCGATGTTGCCTGCGCCGATGATTCCGAATGTCGTCATGTGTGACCCCAACGGCCCGCGGCCCTGCGCATTCCCGGGGTTGCGAAATGTGACGCGCGCTCAGGCGGCGAGTACGCCCACCCAGAGACCATCGCGTGCACGCGTCATCGCCACATACAGCTCTCGCAGTTCGAGGGCGATCCGCTCGCGCTCGGCGCTGCCGATCTCCGCCTTCACCGAGCCGCCGTCGAGAAGAGCGAGGGGAGCCCGGGCGACGGCGACATGCTTGAACTCGAGCCCCTTGGCGCGCTTGATCGTGCCGACCTTGACCGCCTCGACAGGCTGACCGGTGTACTTCTCGAGGTTGATCGCAGGGATGCCTGCGGCAGTCAGCGCGGCGATGAGGTCATTCACCTGGTGCTGGTACATCGCCAGAATGCCGACGTCGCCGAGACCGATCGTCGCATCACTCGACGCGCTGCGCACGAAGTCGATCACGGCGGCATCGTGGCGGGGCTTGGTGCCGAATCTCGCGACGGTCGGCTTCGGGCCCGTTCGCAGGTACTCCGCTGCGTCCGCTGCCGCGCCGCCGCCCGTCTCGATGTCGACGAAGCTGTTCTCGCGCACCAGACTCTCAGCGAACCGGGCGATCTCCGCCGTGTTCCGGAAGTTCTGCGTCATGACGACACCGCGGCCGGAGATCGCGATGCCGAGCTCCGAGAGCGTGTAGCCGCCCGGATAGATCGACTGCTGGCCGTCGCCGATGAGATTGAACGCATCCGGACCATCACCCACGAGCAGGTGAAGCATCCGGATCATCGCGCACGAGAGATCCTGAGCCTCATCGATCACGACAGCGCTGTAGCCGGTCAGCGGGGTGGCGCGCAGCGACGCCTCGGCATGCAGGATCAGATCCTCGAAGTCCCACACATTCGCAGCCCGCAGCTGCGCGTCGTACTTCAGGAACAGATCCCAGACCGCGGCCCGCTGCACGGGACCAAGTCGTCGCTCTCGACCCGGCCTCGCGCAGTTCTCGTATTCGACGAGGCTCGTCAGGCCCCGCCCTTTGATGACGGTGGTGATCTCCTCCCGCCAGTACCGCTCGTTCGGATCGATGGCGCCCACAGGGCCGCGCGCTCCATGTTCGCGCCACACCCGCATCCAGAGCTCACTCGCCTTGCGGCCGTCGAGGCGGTAGCGCACGTTCCTCTCCTTGAGGATGCGCCCGGCGAGAGCATGCACGCTCT
This sequence comes from Actinomycetes bacterium, assembly GCA_023432305.1. Classification (GTDB taxonomy): domain Bacteria; phylum Actinomycetota; class Actinomycetes; order Actinomycetales; family Microbacteriaceae; genus Homoserinibacter. The sequence goes on along the minus strand of JAEYUT010000295.1, from coordinate 8,147 downwards.
CGAACTCGACTCGATCAGACACCTCGGGCGCCATGCGCCGCATGAGCGTGCTGAGGACATCCGGCAGGGTGCGCACATAGGTCGTGACGAGCACCTTGCCTGGGCGGCTCCGCGCGATGTGCGCGGCGCGGTGAAGGCCCACGACCGTCTTCCCCGTGCCCGCCGCGCCTCGGATTCGACACGGGCCGTTGAAGGTGCGGCGCACCACCCGCGCCTGATCGGGGTGAAGGAACGCCATCCAGCTCTCGATCGGATCCGCCAGCAGCCCTTCGAGCGCCGCCGCATTGATCTGGTCGATCGTAAGCAGCTCGGCCTGCTCCGTCTGGGCGGGTGCGGGCGGAGCCGTCACGACCACGGATGCGGGCGCCGGCGTCGAGGTGTACGGAGGGAAGTGCGACATGACGGCCATCAGAACCCGTTCCACCTCGACCTGCGACAGGCGTCGGCCGCGTGACAGGATGCGCTCGACCACGGCTGCTTCCGACATCAGCTCGACGCCCATCACCCCCGCGCGCAGGTCGCGGCGATTCGTGAACACCGCGAGGGTGTGGATCTCGGTGGGTGCGAGGCCGATCTCGGCGAGCAGCTGCTCGGTCGTGACACCCAGATCCGCGAGTCCCGCGAACCGCTCGGTGACGTCATCATCGCCCTGGAACACACGCGACTCGCCACCCGCGCGTTCGACCCGCACGTCCTTCCACGTCTTCGCGTCGACGATGAACACACCCGATGGACCGACGACGACGAAGTCGATCTGCGCTCGTGCGCTGCCCGGCCATCGCCGATCAGGCAGCACGTGGAAGCCCTGCGCCTGCAGCGGTGACAGGGTCTGCTCGAGCCGATGCTCGCTCGCCGCTGCGGCCTCGAAGTTGAACGCCATCTGCTGGTAGACGTGCGCCTGGCGCAGCATCTCCTCTGCGATGGCTCGCGCATTCCGCGCTTCGCTTGCTGCCGAAGCTCCTCCGACCACGTCGGCACCCCCGATGAATCCTCGCAGTCAGTCTGGGTGACGAGGCAGTCGAGGGGGAGCGCCCGTTGTGGGGGTAGCAGGGCCGGGGCTGACTACTTCGCTTCGCGCTCGCGCAGGCGGATGACGCGCTGCTGGCCGTCGGCCTTCACCTCGGCCACATCGCCGCGCGAGCGCACGAAATCGGTGAAGCTCGAGAAGCCGAGCGCCTTCTCGCTGAACGAGGGGTTGAGGCGCTTGATCTGCGACTTCACCGCCGACGCGTTCAGCCACTCGGCGTCCTCGTTCTTGGCGTGCCCGAACTCGAGCGCGCGCACGAGCAGACGTGTGGCCTCGCGGTCGCTCACCTGCCCATCGACCACCGGGGCGAGGAAGATGTCGCCTGGGCCTGAGGCCTTCGGCGCCGACACCGGAGCGGCGGCCGCCTTGGCGGCCCTCACCTTGGGGGCGCCATCGGCGACTGCGGCGTGCGTCGCGGTCGCCGCATGACGCGGCGCGACCGGACGCGGAGGAGCCGCCTCGACGCCCGGCAGATCGTCGTAGGTCTCGAACTCGTCGCACGCCGAGATGAGCGCCTTCGCGGTGCCGCCCGCCACGCCGATGCCCACCACCACACGGCCGAGCCGCTTGCAGCGCTGCGCGAGAGCGATGTAGTCCGAGTCGCCGGCCACGATCACCACGTGCGTGATGTCGGGGAGGCGGAAGAGATCCTCCAGCACATCCACCGCGAGCCGGATGTCGGCCCCGTTCTTGGTGCCCGAGGCGGGGAACAGCTGCGTGAGGTCGATCGCCCGGTCCACAAGCTGCGACTTGTAGTCGGCGTTCGCGGGCACCGACCAGTCGGCGTAGGCGCGCGTGATGGCGACGGTGCCGAACGAGGAGGCGTACTCCAGGATCGCGCCGACGTCGATGCCCGCGGCGTCGAGCTTCTCCTTGACGGCGGGGCGCGCGTCCCGCGCATTGTCCTTGCGCCAGGCGCCGCTGCCATGGATCTGGTCGTATCGCGAGATGACGATGTTGTCGAAGTCGATGTAGACCGCGACGCGATCGGTGTCGGTCTGCTCTGTCATGACGGCTCCCTGGTTCACTGCGAGCCTAGCGGCCGCGCAGATGGGCTCGGAGGGCCGTCTGTCACGGTAGGCTGAACGACATGAAGGTCGTCATCTTCCTGCTCTCCTCCGTGATCTTCCTCGCGGGAATGGCCGCGTTCGCCTACGCCGACGTGTTCGAGGGCTGGGCGGCCATCGGTCTCTTCACCGCGGGCATCCTCGCCGCGTCTGCCGCGTTCGCGATCCCGTTCCACCTGCTCGAGAAGTTCGACTGATTCCGTTCGCGCTGAACGCGCCTCTCAGTCGAGGGGCGCGAGCACGCGCGACATGAACCCGTCGACGCGCGACAGCAGCGCTGCGCCGCGCGTCGCGACGACCGCATCCGGGTTCGGATTCCACGGGCTCGCGTGCGGGGCCACGCGGATGAGGGTGGGGCAGCCGAGGTCGGAGCAGATGTAGGTGCCCACCGAGTCGCCCCGGCGTCCGGCGTCACCCGCGCGCAGGGCCGAGAACAGCCGCACCTGACCAGCTGGCTGCGACGTATGGCAGAACGAGCACATCGCCGAGCCCGCAGGCAGTCGCGAGCCTGCCGCCCGCAGCACGATGCCCGTCGGCGTGCCGCCGCGCCAGTACACCAGGTAGCCGCGGTGCGCGGTCGAACCGTCGCGCCACCCCAGGAACTCGCGTTCGTCCCACAGGGTCTCGTGGAGCCCCGGCAGGGGGATGTTCTCGACGTCGAGGCCGTCGGCGTTGACGAACGAGCCTCGGATGTCGGACGCGTCGAGTGGGATCATCGTCGGCCAGGCTAACCCGGGCGGCGCTCCCGCCGCGCGGTGCGGAGGATGCTGTCAGGTTGAATGGGTGGGTGGACACCCAGCTCATCGCCCTGCTTCGCGCCGACCTGACGGCAGCGCGCTTCACCGTCGACCACCTCGACGCCCTGTGGGGTCCGGCAGCCCAGGAGGCCCTGCGCCGCGGCAATCGGGTGCCCGCGTCGCGAGCGCTCGCCGCCTCCGGCTACCCGGCTGCGGTGCTCGGGCGGCTGTTCGTGCTGGGCGAGACGGTGCCTGCCGAGGAACTCGCGCGAGTGCTCCCGAACCTGGGTGTCGCGGGGGCTGAGCAGCTCGAGCTCGTGCGGGTCGACGGCGAGGCTGTCGCGCCGCTCGTCGACCTGCGGCCCTACGGTTTCGCCGACCTCCACGGCGCGGGGGAGTGGTGGCTCGCGTCCGACCTCGGCGAGCTCGCCCTCGGCGGCGCGCTCCCCACCGATCATGTGCTCGGCGTCGGGGGTGCGTCGATGACGCTCGCGCGCCTGCAGTTCCCGGATGACGTGGACTCGGTTCTCGACCTCGGCACCGGCTGCGGCATCCAGGCCCTCCACGCTCGACGGTTCGCGCGCCGCGTCGTCGCGACCGACATCTCCGAGCGTGCGCTCCGCTACGCGCGCTTCAACGCCGCAGTGAACGATGTCGACGGCATCGAGTTCCGACTCGGGAGCCTCTACGAGCCGGTGGCCGGCGAGACCTTCGACCGCATCGTCACGAATCCGCCGTTCGTCATCACGCCGCGCACCCCCGGTGTGCCCGAATACGAGTACCGCGACGGCGGGCGCGAGGGCGACGCCCTCGTGGCCGAGGTGATCGCGGGTGCCGCCGCGCACCTCAACCCGGGCGGCACCGCCCAGCTGCTCGGCAACTGGGAGTATCGCGTTGACGCTGACGGCCTCACTCGCGCGGCCGACTGGGCGAGCGACGCGGGCCTCGACGTGTGGGTGCTGGAGCGCGACCGGCTCGACCCTGCCCGCTACGCCGAGACGTGGATCCGCGACGGCGGCACACGCCCCGGAACGCCTGAGTTCGAGCATCTGGTGTCGGCGTGGATGGACGACTTCGCGCGCCGCGGGGTCACGGAGGTGGGCTTCGGCTACGTCGTGCTGCGTCGCCCGCTCGAGGCGCCGCCGTTCCGTCGACCGGAGCGTGTCGAGGCCCCGCTCGATGAGGCGGTCGGCATCGGTGCGCACCTGTCGCAGGTGCTCCGCTCCCATGATGCGATCGCGGGGCTCGACGACGAGGCGCTCGCCGCGGTGCACTTCCGTGTGGCGCCCGACGTCACGGAGGAGCGCAGTCACTGGCCCGGACACGCCGATCCGTCGGTCATCGTGCTGCGGCAGGGCGGCGGACTCCGCCGCGAACTTCGCGCGGATGCGGCCCTCGCGGCCGTGGTCGGCGCCTGCGACGGTGAGCTGGCGCTCGGCGTCATCCTCGATGCGGTCGCCCAGCTGCTCGAGACGGACGCGGCCGCCATGCGCAAGGCCCTTCTCGCGGAGGTTCGGGAGCTCGTGGTGGACGGCTTCCTGGAGCCGACATCCGTTCTCGGGCCGGCCTGACAGCCGGGTTTCAGCACGCGTTCAGCCCGCGGCCATACCGTGTGACCTGGAGGCACACAGCATGGGTTTTCTCGATCGACTGTTCGGTTCAGAGCAGCCGAAGGCGCGCGCGGCAGGGTTCACGAATCGCTCTGCCATGAGCGAGGACGAGCGCGCACTGGAGCGGTATCGCTACCTGCTGCGCACGGCGCCCCCCGAGACGATCGAGCAGGTGCACGCCGACGCGTTCGCGCGTCTCACGGACAGCCAGCGAGCCCTCATCTACGAGGAGCTCAGCAAGGGCGCGGCCACCGGTGAGCGCCCGCTGTCGAGCGAACCCGAGACCCTCGCTCGTGCGGCGACGCGCGCCGAGGTGCGCAATCCCGGATCCGTGGAGCGGATCCTCTCGAACGCCAACGACCAGACCCAGCGCCCCGGCCCGACGCTCGGCAGCATGTTCGCCGGCTCGATGCTCGGAACCGTGGCCGGCTACGTCGTGGGATCGGCGCTCATGAGCGCGTTCCTGCCCTGGGGTGACAGTGCCGGTGCCGAACCGGAGGCGACCGCTGACGGCGGCGACGCCGGCTCGGATGTCGGCAGCTCCGACTTCGGCGGTGCGGACTTCGGCGGTGCCGACTTCGGCGACTTCGGCTTCTGACCGGCGCCCAGCATCACGGCGCCGATTCCGAATCCGATCGCCCCGGCGACCGACGACGGCAGGTCGAGCCCGAACACGGTGATGAGGAACGTCGGCACGACGGCGAGCATCGCGACGACCACGAGCGTGGGGCGTGAGGCAGGCTGCAGCACCGGCGCGGGCTGCTCGAGCCGCCGCAGCGGCACCGAGAGTCCCATGAGGGCGGCGAGCAGGATCACGAGCACGATCGGTCGTGTGAGCCACCAGTCGGCGCTTCCGGGGACCGGCGAGGCGCCGGGGATGAGCAGGCCGACGCCGGCGAGCACGATGATGAGCGGCAGGTGCCACAGGTAGATCGTCATGAGCCGCGAGCCGACGACATAGACCACCGCGCGCGCCGCCCGGGTGCGCATGAGCGCGGTGAGCGGCGGCTTCAGCAGCTGCAGCAGCGCCGCCTGCCCGATGCCGAGCGCGACGAGCGGGAGGGTTGGCGGGTTGAGGTTCGAGAGCATGTCGAGTGAGTACGGCAGCCACGCCGTGAGGGGAATGAGGCTCGCCCAGGCGATCACGGCCATGCCGATGAGCTGCCACGCGCGGCGCCGGGCGAACCAGCCATCGGCGTACCAGAAGCCGATCTGGTGCACGAGCGCCCACGCGAACAGGAGGTTGAGGTAGCCCCCGATGCCGACGCCCGCCTGGTCGCGCGGCGCATCCGCCCAGAGGAATCGCGCGACGTCCACGGCGATCACGCACGCGAGCAGCACGAGCATCGTGACGCGTGGAGCGCGCGCGTGCAGACGCAGCAGGGTGGGTGCGGCGAACTGGCACAGCAGATAGGCGCACAGGAACCACAGCGGGCTTCCGATGCCCGTGGCGACGGCATCGAGGAGGCTATGGTCGACGCCGACCGCGGTCGCGGCTCCGAGGGCTGCTGCGAGCAGGAGGAACAGCGGCAGGGCGGGGCGGATGAGGCGCTGCATGCGCGAGTGGAGGAAGATCCGGTCCGCGCGGTCGGCATCCGACTCGCGGTGGCGGAGGCTGCGCAGCGAGGTCGCGGTGGCGAAGCCGCCCACCACGAAGAACAGCGGCATGATCTGGCCGACCCAGGTGGCCGCCCAGAACCACGGCTGCTCTTCGAGCGGGCGACTGACGCTCAGCCCGCCCTCGGAGTTCGGACCGACTCCGACGAAGAGGAGGTGGATGGTGATGACCATGAGAACGCACACCACGCGAGCGAGATCGAGCGTGAGGTCGCGGCGCTCGAGGTCGGTGGTGGTGGGCCGCTCCGTCACCGGCCCACTGTATCGGGCAGGCGTATCGCACCCCGGGTATCTGATGACGAGTCATCAATTCCCACGTGATCACAAGGTGCATGCCAGCAAGCGCCCAGGGGAATCGACCAAGGTAGATCTCGGCCAGGTTGCGCGAGCTCCCCTCACCCCCCGGGAACTGCCGCCGCGAACCTCATCCCGGCCACGACCGATCCGACGGCGCGCAGACGCGCCAGACCGCACTCTGCCCCGTGCGGTCTGCAACCCGAGAGACCCGATTTCGTGCTGAACCCCCTCCTGCCCACATCCGCGCGCGCCATGAAGCCCCTGCGCGGATTCCTCAACGTCCGTCGGCGCGGCCTCGCCGCCGCCACGATGGCGATGAGCGCCGGCCTCGTCGTGGTTCACGACCTGCCCGCCCTCGCCGCAACCACGGCACCAGTGCAGGAGACAGTCGAGGGCAGCCAGACCCTCCACGTCTCAACCGACGTCGCCGAATCCGAGGCGAGCGCGCCGCTTCTCACCGAGACCGCTCAATACGACATCACCCACTACACGCCCGTGCAGTACCCGGTCGACCCCGGCACGACCCTCACCAGCCACTTCGGGCATCGGAAGGCGCCGTGCGGCGGCTGCTCCACCAACCACTCCGGTGTGGACTGGACCCCCGGATACGGCGCGCCCGTCTACGCGATCGCGGACGGCGTCGTCGTCTCGCGGCCGATGGGCGGCTGGGGCAGCTACGTGCTCATCGAGCACAACGTCGACGGGCAGCGGGTCATCAGCGGCTACGCGCACCTCGTGGCGGGCAGCAACCTCCCCGTGGGCACCACCGTCAAGCGCGGAGATGTCGTGGGCCTCGCCGGAAACACCGGCCAGACCTCCGGTGCGCACCTGCACTTCTCGATCCTCGTGAACGACGAGTTCGTGGACCCGCTGTCCTGGCTGCAGACCCACGTCACCGAGGGCTTCCCCGGCTGAGCCGTTAGCCTGTCGACGTGCCCGACCACGTCATCCGCCCGCTGACTGCCTCCGACATCCCGAAGCTCGTCGCCATCAACGACGACGCGTATCCGGCGGTGCCGATCACGCCCGCGGAGGAGTTCGCCGAGCTCGTCGCGCTCGCGACGTTCGCGCTCGTCGCGGAGCGCGCCGGCGAGCCGGTCGGGTTCCTGCTCGCCATGGACCCGGGGCTCGACTACGCGAGCGAGAACTACCGCTGGTTCAGTGAGCGGTCGGGCGACTTCCTGTACGTGGATCGCATCGCGCTCGCCGAATCCGCTCGAGGATCCGGGCTTGGGCGCGAGCTGTACGCGCGCGTGTTCGAGGCGGCCCGCGAGCGCGGAGCCTCCGAGGTCGTGTGCGAGGTCAACATCGAGCCGCCGAATCCGGTGTCGCATGCGTTCCACGCCGCGATGGGGTTCACGGAAGTGGGGCGGCAGTCCACGAAGGGCGGCGCGTTCGTCGTCTCGCTCAAGGTCGCCCCGGTGGACGATCGCGTTCGCTGACTTCTCGCACCGCATCCTGCACGGGGATACCCCAGGGGGGTATCATGAGGGCATGATCACCAGCACCTATCTCGTGGACGGGATGACCTGCTCGCACTGCGTGGCGAGCGTCACGGAAGAACTCGAAGCCGTGTCGGGCGTGGACGCCGTCCACGTCGACCTCGTGAAGGGCGGAACCTCGCGCGTCCACGTCGAGAGCAGCGCACCCCTCGAACTCGACGCCGTGCGCGCCGCGATCGACGAGGCCGGCTACACGCTCTCGACCGCGTCATGAGCACCCACGACGTCTAACTCGACGTCGACGGCAAGACCTCCGCATCCTGCGCCGCGCGCATCGAGCGCAAGCAGAA
>JAEYUT010000197.1 GCA_023432305.1 Actinomycetes bacterium | reverse complement strand
TTGAAGACGATGCGCAGCTGCTTCTCGCGGATGCCGTACTGCTCGCGAAGACGCTGCTTCTCGCGCAGACGGACGGCGTAGTCGCTGTCGGCCTTGCGCTTGGTGCGGCCGTGCTCGCCCGGAGCGTAGGGACGCTTCTCGAGGTACTTGGCAGCCTTCGGGGTGAGCGGGATGCCGAGAGCACGGGACAGACGGACCTTGCGGCGGTCCTGGGACTTGGTGACCAAGTGGGTTTCCTTCCAGACGTGGCCGCGGACTTCACGGCTCACAGACGTGCATCTCACTGTCCGGGGCCCGGGCGCACGTCGACGCGACCGGCGGAGCTGAATGTGGGATGTGTTCGGAAGACGAACCTGGAAAGCCTACCAGATCAGCCGTCGGACGCGGTGGAGGCGTCCGTGGGAGCGGCGGGCTCCTCGCGCTTCGGCATGGGCTTGCCCTGCAGCAGCGCACGCAGACGCTCGAGCCGCGCCGCGAGCTCGCGCTCGTAGCCGTTGCCCGTCGGCGCGTAGTAGCGGGTGCCGGTGAGCTCCTTCGGCAGGTACTGCTGCTCGGCCACCCCGTACGGCGCATCGTGGGCATACAGGTAGCCCTTGCCGTGACCGAGTCGCTTCGCACCCGGGTAGTGCGCATCGCGCAGATGCTTCGGCACGCGTCCGATGCGCCCCGCGCGCACATCGGCGATCGCCGCGTCGAGGGCTTTGTAGGAGGCGTTCGACTTGGGTGCGGTCGCGAGGTACACGACCGCCTCCGCGAGCAGGATCCGCCCCTCGGGCATGCCGATGAGCTGCACACCCTGCGCGGCCGCGACCGCCACCTGCAGAGCGTTCGGGTCGGCCATTCCGATGTCCTCCGCCGCGGAGATCATGATGCGGCGGGCGATGAAGCGCGGGTCCTCTCCCGCCTCGATCATGCGCGCGAGATAGTGCAGAGCGGCGTCGACGTCGGAGCCGCGCACCGACTTGATGAATGCGCTGATGACGTCATAGTGCTCGTCTCCCTGCCGGTCATAGCGCAGCAGCGCACGGTCGACCGTCGAGGCGACGATCTCCGCCGTGATCTCGGGCGTCGCGCCCTCCGGGACGGCGCCGGGGGCTGCGGCCACCATCGCCGCGGCTTCGAGAGCGGTGAGGGCACGGCGGGCGTCCCCCGACGCCAGGCGGATGATCGCGGCGCGAGCGTCGTCGGCGAGCGTCACCGCTCCCTGGAGGCCGCGCGGATCCGAGACGGCGCGATCGATGAGGATCCCGAGATCCTCCTCAGAGAGCTGCTCGAGCGTGAGCAGCAGGGAGCGCGACAGCAGCGGGGAGATGACCGAGAACGACGGGTTCTCCGTCGTCGCGGCCACGAGGATGACCCAGCCGTTCTCGACGCCCGGAAGGAGCGCATCCTGCTGCGCCTTCGTGAAGCGGTGGATCTCATCGAGGAAGAGCACCGTCGAGGTGCCGTAGAGGTCGCGCGCAGCGCGTGCCTCATCCATCACCTGACGCACGTCCTTGACACCCGCGGTCACGGCCGAGAGCTCCACGAATCGGCGGCCGGAGCTGCGCGCGATCGCCTGAGCGAGCGTCGTCTTGCCGGTGCCGGGCGGTCCCCAGAGGATCACCGACACCGAGCCCGACTCCCCCGTCGCGTCGGCGGCGAGGTTGACGAGCGGCGACCCCGGACCGAGGAGGTGACGCTGACCGGCGACCTCGTCGAGCGAACTCGGGCGCATCCGGACCGCCAGAGGGGTCGACCCAGTGCGGAGTCCCTGCTGGCTGGTCATGCGCTCATGCTAACCGCGCCCGCCGACCGTCTCCCGCGCCGGTTTGATGGGCCATGCCGGGCTGACTAAAGTCGAGCAGGACTGCGCCATGTGAGCGCGACCCGCATCGAGAGGACCCCGAGTGGCATCGAACCGGCAGCAGCGCGAGCAGCGTGAGGCACGCGAGCGCCTGCGGATGTACCAGGCACGCCAGCAGGTGCACGACGCGAAGACGCGTCGACGTCGCCGCGACAACCTCATCGGCATCCTCGGAGCCCTCGCGGTGGTGGCGATCGCGGTGACCGCGCAGGTCGTGTACTTCACCCAGGGCCCCGGCACGCCGGAGCCGACGCCCACCGCGTCCGACGAGCCGACCACGGAGCCTGCCGCCGAGGAGAACGTCAACGCACCCGACCCCGCGATCGCCGAAGGTCGCACGTGGACGGGGGAGATCGTCTTCAATGACGACGTCCGGCTCGGCATCGAGCTCGACGGAGCGGCCGCTCCGCAGGCCGTCGCCAGCTGGGTGATGGACGTCCAGGAGGACTACTACCCCGGCACCACCTGCCACCGCCTCGCGACGCAGGACGGCTTCTCGTTCATCCAGTGCGGCTCGATCGACGGCGCAGGCAGCCCCGACCCCGAGTACTCGTACGGCCCCGTCGAGAACGTGCCTGCCGACGGCGTCTACCCGGCTGGCACCATCGCGATGGCCCGCTCCGAGAGCACCTACAGCAACGGCCACCAGTTCTTCATCGTGACCGCTGACACCCCGTTCTCGATGACGTCGGGCGGCTACACGGTCGTCGGTCGCGTCACGAGCGGGCTCGAGGATCTGATCTCCCAGATCACGTCCGCGGGCGTCGACCCGGCGACGGCCGGCGCAGACGGATCGGGCGCTCCCGCGGTTCCGACCACCATCACGAGCGTCACCCTGCAATAGGCTGAACCGGATCGGCGAAACACCGCCGACCACAGGACAGAGGTGGAACAGCAGTGAGCGACGAGCAGTCGACCCCCTGGGGCCGCGTCGATGACGACGGCACGGTGTACGTCCGCGAGGCGGACGGAGAGCGCGCCGTCGGGCAGTATCCCGACGCGACGCCCGCAGAGGCATTGGCCTACTACGAGCGCAAGTTCGTCGAGCTCGAGGGTCAGGTGACGCTCCTCGAGCAGCGCCTGCGCGCCGGCGCGCCCGCCCAGGATGTGGCGAAGGCCGTCGCGGCCCTCGCCCCCACGATCCCCACCGCCAACGCCGTCGGCGATCTCGCGAGCCTCACGGCGCGCCTCGACAAGCTCACCGAGACGGTCGGCGAGGCCACCGAGAAGCAGTCCGCCGAGGCGCAGCAGGCTGTCGCCGACGCCATCGCCCAGCGCGAGGTTCTCGTCGCGGAGGCCGAGGCCCTCGCCGCGCAGGACCTCTCGAAGGCGCAGTGGAAGCAGGTCACGGCCCAGCTCGACGACCTCTTCAGCCGCTGGCAGGCCGCGCAGCACAGCGGACCGCGCATCCCGAAGAAGGACGGCGACGAGCTCTGGAAGCGGTTCCGCGCCGCACGCACGACTGTGGAGACCGCACGCAAGGCCTTCTTCGCCGAGCTCGACACGGTGCACCGCGCCGCTCGCGACCGCAAGCAGGCGCTCGTAGAGCGCGCGGAGGGCCTCGCGCCGCAGGGCGTCGACGGCATCCCCACCTACCGTCGACTTCTCGACGAGTGGAAGGCCGCCGGCCGCGCCGGCAAGAAGGTCGACGACGCCCTGTGGGCGAAGTTCAAGGCCGCCGGCGACGTCCTCTACGGCGCGAAGGCCGAAGCGGACGCCCGCGACAACGTCGAGTTCAGCGCCAACCTCGAGCAGAAGCTCGCGCTTCTGGAGGAGGCCGAGCATCTGCTGACGGCAACCGACCGCGTCGCGGCGCGCACGAAGCTCACCGACATCCAGCGCCGCTGGGACGAGATCGGCAAGGTGCCGCGCGAGCAGGTGCGCGTCGTCGAGGATCGCCTCCGCAAGGTCGAGGCGGCCGTCCGCAAGCTCGAGGACGACCACTGGAACCGCACCGACCCCGAGAAGCAGGCGCGCTCGCAGGGCTTCGCCGCACAGCTCGAAGCCGCGATCGCGAAGGCCGAGGCCGAACTCGCCGACGCGACCGCGAGCGGTGACAAGAAGCGCATCGCTGAGGCTCAGGAGGCGCTCGACAAGCAGCGCGCCTGGCTCGCGGCCCTCGGCTGAACACGAGCCGCACCGCAGCTCTCCACAGGGGGGCGTTCTTCACAGGAAGGACGCCCCCCTGTGCCCTCGGGCCTCT
>JAEYUT010000169.1 GCA_023432305.1 Actinomycetes bacterium | reverse complement strand
GACTGCACCCGCAGCACCCCGCGCTGCCGGTCGCTCTTCAGATCGATGCGCCCCACGAGCGCCTCATCCACCAGGATCGGGAGGCTGTAGTATCCGAACCGCCGCTTGTGCGCCGGAGTGTAGATCTCGATCCGATAGTGGAACCCGAACATCCGGAGGGCGCGATCTCGCTCCCACACGACCGGATCGAACGGCGACAGCAGCGCAGCCGTCTCGACGCGGCGGGGGATCCGCGCATCGCGGTGGAGATAGGCGGGCCTGCCCCACCCGGGCACCGTCACCTCGCGCACCACGCCCTCGTCGACGAGGCTGCGCAGGGCGGGCTTCGCGTCGCCCACCATGAGACGGAAGTAGTCGGCGAGATCCGAGAGCGTGCCGATGCCGTGCGCACGGGCCGACCGCTCCATGAGGATGCGCATCGCGTCCTCCGTCGGAATCTCGCGTTCGAGCACCTCTGCGGGCATCACCTGCCCGGGGAGGGCGTAGGTGCGCTCGAACCGCGTGCGGCCGGCCGAGACGAGGTCGCCCGTCGCGAACATCACCTCGAGGCCGCGCTTGACCTCATCCCACTCCCACCACGATCCGCGCCGCGGGGCCCGGGCATCGCGCTCGATCTCGGACGCGCGCATCGGACCGTTCGCGGCGAGTTCGGCGCGCAGCCAGTCGAGGGTCTGCTCGCCCACGCCCACCCACAGGCGCCCCTCCGCGCGGCGCCGCCGGAAGCGCTCCATCCGGAAGCGGAACAGCGGCCAGTCCTCGGTGGCGATGAGAGCCGCCTCGTGCGCCCAGTACTCGCGATACGGGCCGCGGGAGGAGAAGGTCAGCGCATCGAGCGCCGCCTTGTCGTAGGCGCCGAGGCGCGCGAACACGGGCAGGTAGTGGCTGCGCTCGAGCACATTGACCGAATCGAGCTGCAGCAGGCGCAGACGCGCCATGAGCAGATTGAGCTGGCGTGTGCCGACCTGCGCGGGCTGCGGGCGCCCGAACCCCTGCGCGGCGAGGGCGATTCGGCGAGCTGCTGCGGGGGAGACGGATTCGGCCACGGGCCGAGAGTACGCCCGGCATCCGACATCGCCCCTTCGATCCCGCATATGCCGCGCCTAGAATCAGGGAATGGCCTTCGGATTCCGCAGCGAACGCGCTCGCGACGACGAAGCGCGCCGTCAGGTCGATGCACGCGTCGCCGATGCGGTTCCCGCAGGCATGCGGATCGCAGGGGCGTGGTCCTGGCGCCTTCTCGTGATCGCCGGCGTCATCGCGGTCGTGCTGTTCCTCATCGTGCAGCTGCGCCTCATCGTCGTCCCGATTCTGGTGGCGATGCTGCTCGCCGCGCTTCTCGTGCCGTTCTCGAACTGGCTGCAGAGGCATCGCTGGCCCAAGTGGGCCGCGATCGCCGTCGCCGAGGTGGGACTCATCGCCGTCGTCGGTGCCCTCGTCTGGCTCACCGTCCGCACCGTCGTCGCCGGTTACCCCGCGCTCGTCAAGCAGACCCTCGCGCGCTGGGAGGAGTTCAAGGACTTCCTGCTCCAGTCGCCTCTGCACCTCTCCGAGAGCGACATCAACACGTGGGCCAACAGCCTCGTCGAGGAGATCCAGCGCGACTCCGGGGTGCTCGTCTCGGGGGCGCTGTCCGTCGGCTCCGGGGTCGGCCACTTCGTCGCCGGTCTCCTCCTCGCCCTGTTCGCGACCCTGTTCATCCTCATCGACGGACGCGGGATCTGGAACTGGATCGTGCGGCTCTTCCCGCGCCGGGCCCGCCCGGCGATCGTCGGCGGCGGCGAAGCCGGATGGATCACGCTGTCGAGCTTCGTGCGCGTGCAGGTGCTCGTCGCCTTCATCGACGCGGTCGGCATCGGACTCGGCGCGTTCATCCTGGGCCTGTTCTACAACGGCTTCCCGCTCGTCGTTCCGATCGCCATCCTGGTCTTCCTCGGGGCGTTCGTGCCTGTCGTCGGCGCTGTGCTCTCGGGCGCGCTCGCGGTCTTCATCGCACTCGTGTTCATGGGCCCGTGGCCCGCGCTCATCATGCTCCTCATCGTCATCGGGGTGCAGCAGGTGGAAGGCCATGTGCTGCAGCCGCTGCTCGTCGGCAACGTCGTCAAGGTGCATCCGCTCGGTGTCGTGGTCGCCGTCGCCGCGGGCGGATTCCTCGCCGGCATCACGGGTGCGCTCTTCGCCGTGCCCGTCGTCGCGACGGCGAACTCGATGATCAGCTACATGGCCCGAGGCGAATGGCGCACCAACCCGCACCCGAGCGTCGCAGACGTCCTACCCCCGACGAGAGGCCCCCATCAGTGACCGGTGAACTTCCCGGACCATCGCTCGCTCAGATCCGTGAGGCGCACGCGCGCTCTTCCGAGGTCGCCGTCGTCACCCCGATGGAGCGCTCCCGCTTCCTCTCCGGCGTGCTCGGGCAGACCGTCCACCTGAAGGCCGAGAGCCTTCAGCGCACCGGGTCCTACAAGATCCGCGGCGCCTACAACCGCATCTCGCAGCTGACCCCCGAGGAGCGGACCCGCGGTGTGGTCGCGGCATCCGCCGGCAACCACGCGCAGGGCGTCGCCCTCGCCGCGCGCGAGCTCGGCATCCCCGCGACGATCTTCATGCCCATCGGCGTCGCGCTGCCGAAGCTCCAGGCGACGCGCAACTACGGCGCGGATGTCGTGCTCCACGGGCACGTCGTCGACGAGACCCTGCAGGCGGCTGCGGAGTTCGCCGAGCGCACGGGCGCCGTGCTCATCCCGCCGTTCGATCACCCGGAAGTCATCGCCGGTCAGGGTGGCATCGCGCTCGAGATCCTCGAACAGGTTCCGGATGTCGCGAACGTCGTCGTGCCGATCGGCGGCGGCGGCCTCATCGCCGGGATCGCGTCCGCGTTCCGGCAGCTCGAGCCCGAGATCGGCCGCCGTGTGCGCGTCATCGG
>JAEYUT010000143.1 GCA_023432305.1 Actinomycetes bacterium | reverse complement strand
CGCGCGTTTGCGGAACAGCCCGCGGTGCAGGCTCACGGGGGTGAGGGCGAGGATCGTCGCGAGCGCGGAGAGCGACACGAGTGTGAGATAGATGATGACGTCGCGGCCGTCGATCTCGGTGAAGCGCTGCTGGAACGGGACGGTCAGCAGGAAGCCTGTGAGGATCTGTGTGCCCGTCTGCACGACGCGCAGCTCCTGCAGGATCTCGGTCCAGTTGCGGTCCAGGCGCTCTGCTTCGGTCTCCTCGCGCTCGGGGTCGCGGCTCGTCTCCACGGGCATGGACGCATGTTACGACGATCGGGACATTCGTGGGGGGCGCGCGCGCCACAGATGCAGGGCGGCGTAGCTGCGCCACGGCGACCAGGCCTCGCCGGCGCGCGCGAGCCCGCCGCGCGATGCGGGCAGTCCGAGGGCGGCAGCTGAGCGTCGGATGACGAGGTCGTCGACGGGGAGGGTGTCGGGGTTGCCGAGTACGCGGATCGCGAGATAGTCGGCGGTCCACGGGCCGATGCCGCGCTGTGCGAGAAGGGACGCGCGGAAGTCCGCCACGGGCATTCCGATGTCGAGCGCGAGCGAGCCGTCGGCGAGAGCTTCCGCGATGCGCACGATCGTCTCGATGCGAGCGGCGGGCCCTCGGAGGACCTCACGGCCGCGGGACGCGATCGTCGCGGGTGTGGGGAAGTCGCCGTCGCCGATCTGGGTGACCAGGCGGCCGAGAACGGTGCGCGCGGACGCCACAGAGATCTGCTGCCCGACGAGTGTTCGGATGAGCGCTTCCGCTGGGTCGAAGGCTCCCGCGATCCGGATGCCGGGCACGCGCGCGACGAGGGAGCCGAGGTGCGGGTCGGCGCCGAGCGCGGCGTCGATGGCGGGGGAGTCGGCGTCGAGGTCGAAGGCTCGACGAAGACGGGCGACGGCGGCCGAGACGTCCGAGAGCCGGTCGAGTGAGATGTTCGCCACGAGCCCGGGCGCGTCGGGGTCGGCCGTGACCGCGATCTCCGCGCGGCCACCCGGCAGAGTGAGCGAACGGCGGAAGGAGAGCTCGTCGCCGGTCTCCACCCCCGGCACCGCGTGGTCGGCGAGGAACCGGAAGACGCCGTCGCGATCGAACGGCGCCCGGGCCGGCAGCCGCAGCGTGAGGGTGCCTGCCGGCTCGAGCTCGGGAGCGCCGCGCCCCGAGCCGCGGCGGGTGAGAGCCCGCAGCTCGGTGGGGGTCGCGCTGTACACGGCGGCGATGGTGTCGTTGAACTGGCGGACGCTCCCGAAGCCTGCGGCGTAGGCGATGTCCGACACGGGAAGCTCGGTCGTCGCGAGCAGGGTGCGCGCGGTCTGGGCGCGGTGCGCTCGGGCGAGCGCGAGCGGTCCGGCGCCCAGTTCGGCGGTGAGGATGCGCGTGAGATGGCGTGGCGTGTAGCCCAGTCGTCTCGCGAGTCCGGGCACGCCTTCGCGTTCGACCACTCCGTCGTGGATGAGGCGCATCGCACGCGCGGCGAGGTCGTCGCGCAGATTCCACGCGGGCGAACCGGGGACGGCGTCCGGCTGGCAGCGCTTGCAGGCGCGCAGTCCGGCCTCGTGGGCTGCGGCGGCGGTGAGGTAGAAGCTCACATTCCCGGGCTTCGGGGTGAGCGCAGGGCAGCTGGGTCGGCAGTAGATCCCGGTGGAGTGGACGCCCGCGATGAACAGCCCGTCGAAGCGCGCATCGCGCGACGCGAGCGCGCCGTAGCGAGAGCGGAAGAGGGCGTCGTCCGTCACCCGCTCACTCTCGCACCGGGGCGGCGAAGCCACCAGCGGGAATCGGACATCACTTGTCGGTCCCGAGGAATCCATGTGCGGGAATGAAATGCGTGCGCCGCGGGTTGCACCTGTCACGATGACAAACACCCGCACTGTGCCTCGCCCGACTCTGGGCGTCCTGCGCCTGCGTCCGACGATGCGCGGACGCGGCTTCGTCGTGGGTGTCGTGGATGCGGCTGGTCCCGACACCAACGGCTTCGCACCCAGGGACCGCGTCGCCTGGCGCGCGGGAGACGAGCAGATCGGCGAACTCGTGCTGCGCGAGCAGCGCGACGTGCTCGGCGTCCCGCACTGGATCACCGACGAGCAGGTCGTGAGCTACCTCGGTCCGGGGCTGATCGCCCGCGCCCTCGTGCGCACGCGTCCCTTCGGACGCGGTGACGACGTCCGCGTCGAAGCGTCAGACCCGCTCATCGCCGAGATGACCGCCGCATGGGCGCGCTCGCTCGGTGCGCGCATCGTCGACACGAAGGCAGATCTCGCGATCCGCGACGACCTCCGTGCGCGCCGTGCCGTCGTGGCGGGGCACGGTCGACTCGCGGAAGCGGCCGTCGAGGTGTTCCAGGCGATCCGGCGCGGCGTCTTCGACGGCGTGGAGCCTGTGGCGCGCGCGACGTCGCGTGTCGCGGCCTGAGGAGAGCGCACGCCGGATCGCTCTAGGGTGAGAGCATGACGTTCCTCCCCATCTCCTCGGATGCGGAGCTCTCGACCGAGGCTCTCACCGCCGCCGAACGCCAGATCGAGACCCACGGCGGTCGCATCACCAACATGAAGCGCACGCTGCTGGGCCACGTGCCGAGCTTCAACGCCTACATGGAGTGGTACACGCTCAAGGACGAGCTCGAGCCGTACATCGGGGAGCGTGCTGTCTCCCTGTTCTCCTATGCCATCTCGGAGGCGAATGACTGCCTCGTGTGCTCGGTGTTCTTCCGGCGCATCCTCATCGAGAACGGCGACGACCCCGACAACCCCGAGGTCACCGAGACCGAGCAGCTGCTGCTGGAGTGGGGGAAGCTGATCGCCACAGCCCCCCACGACATCCCCGACGACTTCCGCGCGCGCATCGAGCAGGCGTTCCAGCCGAAGCTGCGCCTCATGCTCGTGGCATTCGCCGGGCTCATGGTCGCCACCAACCTCTTCAACACGGTGGGGCGGGTGCCCCTCGACGAGGTGCTCTACGACTTCCGCAAGCCCGGCGATGAGCGCACCGACTGAGGCGCCGCTCGCGGGGCGCGTCGCACTCGTCACGGGGGCCGCGCATGGGCAGGGGCGCGCGATCGCGCGAGCGCTCGCCGAGGACGGCGCCGCAGTCGTCGCGCTCGACGTGGGTGCGAAGCTCGAATATCCCGCCTATCCGCAGGGGTCGACCGCCCAGCTCGAGGAGCTCGTCGCCGAGATCGTCGCGCAGGGAGGACGCGCCCTTCCGGCGCTCGCGGATGTGCGCGACGCGGAGGCGGTGCAGCGCGCCGTCGACGCTGCGGTCGCCGAGTTCGGCGGGATCGACATCCTCATCAACAATGCGGGGATCGTCGCGTACGCCGAGCTCGAGTCGATGACGGATGCGGAGTGGGATGCGATGATCGGCATCAACCTCACGGGGCCCTTCGTGGTCGCGCGAGCAGCCGTGCCGCACCTGAAGCGCTCAGCGCACGGCGTCATCGTCAACAACTCGAGCGTCATGGGGCTGCGCGGCGGCAATCGACTCTCGCACTATGTCGCCTCGAAGCACGGCCTCACGGGGCTCACGAAGGCCTGGGCGATCGAGCTGGCGCCGTTCGGGGTGCGCGTCGTGTCGATCCATCCGACGGGCGTCGACACGCCGATGAACGATGGGCTTGCGG
>JAEYUT010000100.1 GCA_023432305.1 Actinomycetes bacterium | reverse complement strand
GCGTTCCTGAGGGGGATCCAGTGGGATGTCGAATCGATTCGATCGAATCGATTCGAGTAGGCTAACCCGCGATGACCGAGGCCGCAAACACCCGCCCCACCCTCGCCGCCGTCGCGGCCCGGGCGGGCGTCTCCGCGTCGACGGCGTCTCTCGTCTTCAGCGGCGCCGGACCCGTCTCCGAGGCGACGCGCGAACGCGTGCTCGCGGCCGCATCCGAACTCGACTACGCGGGCCCCGATCCGACCGCGCGCTCGCTGCGCCGAGGCCGGACCGGAGTCATCGGCGTGGTCACCGAGGACACACTCGCCGAAGCCTTCCGCGACCCCATCAACCTCGCCCTCCTCGACGGGCTCGGCGACGAGCTGAGCGACGACGGCTACGGCCTGCTCGTGCTCCCCTGGCGGCCCGACTCACGCGCCGATCTCGCCGCCGCCCCCATGGATGGCGCGATCCTCCTCGGGTGCAGCGCCGACCTCGCACGCTCCGTCGAGCTGCTGCAGCGCCGACGCATCCCGCTCGTCGCGATCGAGGCACCCGAGATGCCCGATGTCATCCGCGTCGACCTCGACAACGCCGAGGCGACCCGCCGCGGCGCCGAGCACCTGCGCGAACTCGGGCACGAGCGCGTCGCGATCGTCGCACTGCCGCTCGATGTGGGTCGCTCGCGCGGGCCGCTCGACGAGGCGCGCGAGGCTGCGGGCACCGCGTACACGGCGACCGAGCGCATCCGCGGAGCCCGCGAGGTGTTCCCGGCGGCGGGGGGCGTCACGGCAGCAGCCAGCACCGTGTCCGAAGGGCGGATCGCGGGGCTCACGCTGCTCGACGCACCCGCCGCCTCGCGCCCGACCGCGATCATCGCGCAGAGCGACCTGCTCGCGGCGGGCGTCATCCACGCCGCCGAGGAGCTCGGGATCGCGGTGCCGGGCGAGCTGAGCGTGCTGGGCTTCGACGGCGTGCGCCTCGACGGCCTCACCGAGCACACCCTCACGACCCTCGTGCAGCCCGCCGTCGAGAAGGGGCGTGCGGCGGCGCGCGCCCTGCGCTCCGCTCTCGCGGGCGACCCGCCGGATCCCGTGCACCTCACCTCCGAGCTGCGCATCGGCACGACGACCGCCCTCGCGCCCGCTCCGGCCTCCGCCCCCTCCCCCCGCTGACCCGCGCCCGGCGCGCCGAGACGGCAGTTTCGACTGCACCCGGACCCCGGATCGGGTTGAAACTGCCGTCTCGACGACGCGCGCCCTACGCGAGCGCCGTGAGCAGGTCGAATGCGGCATCGAGCTCGGCATCCACCGTGCGGCGCGACGGATCCGCGAGGTGCCATTCCACGATCTCGCGGGCACCCTCCGCGAAAGGAGTCGTCGCCACCCAGCCCGGCACGAGCGTCCTGATGCGCGTGTTGTCGAAGAGCACCGAATGCGCCTTGTCGCCGAGCAGTCCCGGTCCCATCTCGGGGATCGCGCGCGCGATCTCATCCGAGGCCACGTGCACGATCTCGGGCTCGACGCCGAGGGCGCGACCGAGCAGACGCGCGATCTCATCCCACGTGAGCGATTCATCACCGGTGATGTGCACGGGCGAGCCGATCGCATGCGGATTGCCGAAGAGGCCCACGAAGGCGCGCGCGAAATCGCGGGCATGGGTGAGGGTCCACCAGCTCGTGCCGTCGCCATGCACCACGATCGGGCGACCGTCGAGCATCCGCTGCAGCGTCGTCCAGCCGCCCTCGAGCGGGATGAGGGTCGCGTCGTAGGTGTGCGACGGGCGCACGATCGTCATCGGGAAGCCCGTGTCGCGGTAGGCGCGCACCAGCACGTCCTCGCTCGCGATCTTGTCGCGCGAGTACTGCCAGAACGGATTCCGCAGCGGCGTCGATTCCACGATCGGCAGCTGCGCGATCGGCTTCTGGTACGCGGACGCGCTCGAGATGTACAGGTACTGCCCGGTGCGTCCGCTGAACAGCTCCACATCCGCCTCCACCTGCGCGGGCAGGAACGAGCGGAAGTTGGCGACGATGTCGAACTCGCGATCTCCGATCGCCGTGCGGAGAGATGCCGCATCCCTCGCGTCGCCGACGATCGTCTCCGCACCCGCGACGGGCGGACGCGTCGTCGAGATCCCGCGATTGAGCAGCGTCACCTCGAACCCGCGCTCCACGGCGAGGCGGGAGACCGACGCGCTGATGATCCCGTTGCCGCCGATGATGAGCACCTTCGTCGCTGCCATGCGGGGCAGTCTAGGTGGGGTCGATCCGGTGCGCACTCGGATGGGCGTCATAGGCTGGCGGGCATGACCGATGCCGCTCCCTCCGTGACCGACGCTCTCACCCCCGGCAACGCGTCCGGTATCGCGCTCGACGAGCTCGACCCGGCCGTGCGGCCCCAGGACGACCTGTTCCGGCATGTCAACGGCAAGTGGATCGAGCGCACCGAGATCCCCTCCGACAAGGCGCGCTACGGCTCCTTCTACCTTCTCGCCGAGGCCGCCGAGGAGGCGGTGCGGGAGATCATCGAGGAGGCCCAGGGCGCCCCGACCGGCACCGAGGAGCGCAAGATCGGCGACCTCTACGCGAGCTTCATGGACGAGGACGAGATCGAGGCGCGCGGCTGGGATCCGATCCGCGCCGACCTCGCCTCCGTCGCCGCGCTCACCGACATCCGCTCCTTCGCGCACGCGCTCGGCGCATTCGAGCGAACCGGCGTCGGGGGTTTCTTCGGCGCCTTCGTCGACAACGACCCGGGCGACCCCGAGCGCTACCTCGTGTTCCTCGAGCAGGCGGGCCTCGGCCTTCCCGACGAGTCGTACTACCGCGAGGAGAAGTTCGAGGAGATCCGCACCGCCTACGTGGAGTACCTCGAGCGGATGCTGACGCTCGCCGGCTTCGACAAGGCGAACAAGCGCGCCCGCCGCATCTTCGAGCTCGAGACCGCGATCGCCGCGCACCACTGGGACAACGTGCGCACGCGCGACAGCCAGGCCACCTACAACCTCATGACGTGGGCAGAGACCGCCGCGCTCGCCGGCGATGCTCCGCTCGACGCCTGGCTGGAGGGCCTCGCCGCCCCTGCGGGCGCATTCGACACCCTCGTGGTGCGCGAGCCGAGCTTCGTCGAGGGGCTCGGCGAGCTGCTCACCGACGAGAACCTCACCGCGTGGCGTGACTGGCTGCGTATGCAGCTCATCCGCTCGGTGGCCCCGTACCTGCACGCCGAGGTCGTCGAGACCAACTTCGCCTTCTACGGCAAGACGCTCACCGGAACGCCCGAGCTGCGCGCCCGCTGGAAGCGCGGCGTCTCGCTCGTCGAGGGGGCGATGGGCGAAGCGGTCGGCAAGGTGTACGTCGAGCGGCACTTCCGCCCCGAGGCGAAGGTGGCGATGGATGAGCTCGTCGGCTGGCTCGTGGAGGCCTACCGCCAGTCCATCGAGCAGCTCGACTGGATGACCGACGAGACCCGCCAGCGCGCGCTCGAGAAGCTGTCGAAGTTCACGCCCAAGATCGGCTACCCGGTGACGTGGCGCGACTACAGCTCGCTCGTCATCGATCCGTCCGACCTGGTCGGCAACGTGCGCGCGACGAGCGCGTTCGAGTTCGCCCGCGAGCTCGGCAAGATCGGCAAGCCCATCGACCGCGACGAATGGTTCATGACGCCGCAGACGATCAACGCGTACTACAACCCCGGGTTCAACGAGATCGTGTTCCCGGCGGCGATCCTGCAGTATCCGTTCTTCGACGCGGATCGCGACCCCGCAGCCAACTACGGTGCGATCGGTGCGGTCATCGGCCACGAGATCGGCCACGGCTTCGACGACCAGGGCTCGCGCTACGACGGCGACGGCAAGCTCACCGACTGGTGGACGGAGGCCGACCGCGCCGCGTTCGAAGAGCGCACGAAGGCCCTCATCGCCCAGTACGACGCGCTCGAGCCCCGTCAGCTGCCGGGCCACCACGTCAACGGCGCCCTCACGATCGGCGAGAACATCGGCGACCTCGGCGGCCTCAGCATCGCGTGGAAGGCGTACCTGCTGTCGCTCGGCGGCGAGGAGCCGCCCGTCGTCGACGGCCTCACGGGCGCTGAGCGCTTCTTCCTCAGCTGGGCCCAGGCCTGGCAGATCAAGGCGCGCGACGAGGAGGCCCTGCGCCTGCTGTCGATCGACCCGCACTCGCCCAATGAGTTCCGCTGCAACCAGATCGTCCGTTACATCGACGTATTCGCCGAGGCCTTCGGTCTCACCCAGGCGGATGCCCTCTGGCTGGATCCCGACGACAGAGTCACCATTTGGTAGATACCCCCGTGCTCCGCGAACGACGGGCGCGCGTGCAGCAGGCACGTGTGCCGCGTCACCGCGCCGAGCGCTCGGAGGCGAGTTTCGCGGGGTCGTTCACCGCTCTCGGTGAGCTGGCGTATGGCGGCGCACAGGTGTCGGCGTCGGTCATCGATCTGGACTCGGATGAGCGCATCCTGCAGATCGACGACCGGATCGTGCTGCCGACGGCCTCCATCGGCAAGATCCTGCTGCTGATCGAGGTGTCAGCGCGTCTGAGCCAGCACGGGGCTCCCGCGCTCGAGGTTCTCGACAAGACCGCACGCGACACGGTCGGCGATTCGGGGATCTGGCGGCACCTGCACGCGCGGTCGCTTCCGCTTGCCGATGTCGCGACGCTCGTGGGCGCGACGAGCGACAACCTGGCCACCAATGTGCTGCTGCGCGAGGTGGGGCTGGATGCGGTGCGTCGTCGCACCGAGAGCCTCGGTCTCATGCGCACGGCGCTTCTCGATCTGGTGCGCGACACTCGCGGTCCGGATGACGCCCCGCAGCTCTCCGTCGGGTCGACGGCGGAGCTCTCCTGGCTGTTCGCGGCGCTCGCACGCGGACAGGTGGTCGATGCGCTCACCTCCTCGCGCGTGCTCGGCTGGCTCTCGCTCAACACCGACCTCTCGATGGTCGCGAGCGCCTTCGGTGTCGACCCGCTGTCGCATCGCGGGGTCGATCACGGCCTGCAGCTGGTGAACAAGACGGGCACCGACGAGGGGGTGCGCTCGGAGGCGGGCGTGCTGCGGGGGCCGCGTCGCGGTGTCGCCTATGCGGTCTCGGTGCAGTTCGCGGACCGCTCCATCTCGTCGCGTCTGCGGGTGCTCGAGGCGCTGCGCGCCGTCGGCGTCGACGTGCTGGAGTACGTGCACTAGGCGCGGGAGCGGCGATCCCGCGCGGCTGTTGCGGTTATCCACAGTCGCGAAACGGGGGTATTGCCCCCCGAACAGGGGCCCCGCTATCTTGAGCGGCATCGCGTGCGCGGGCTGTCCCCGCAGCATTCCCACCGGGCAGGCGACGGCAGTACCGATCACCCCCCACATCGCACTCCGAAGGCTTGCCCCCTGGCGTCCGCGCCTGTGCCTTCGGGGCGTGCCCGCTTGCCCATGCCCCGGCGTGGGTCCCCCCTGCAAGGACTCCCCCCGTGTTCACGAAAACTGTGGCGACCTTCGTCGCCTTTCTCATCGCCATCGGTCTCTCCGTGACCGCGTCCGCCTCTGTCGCCGCCGCCGGCGGCCACCCGCAAGGAGGTGATGGCCAGAAGGTCAGCGTCTGTCACTGGAAACCCGGTCGCGGCGGAGCGTACGAGCTGACGCGCACCGACGCGCGCGGCGTGCTCGGCGCAGAGCAGCGCCGCGGCGGAGAGGCCCACGCCGGCCACGAGAACGACATCATCCCCGCCTTCGACGATTTCGAAGGCAGGAACCTCGACAAGGTGCCCGCGGGCGTCAGCGTCGATGCGTTCGTCGCCGCCGGATGCGCGGTGCCGGTATCGGCGTCCGTCTCCACCGCCCCCGCGACGTGCACCACGGGCGAGCAGCTCGTGCTCGGAACCCCCGTCGCCGGTGTCAGCTGGGGAGCGCCCAGCCGCACTACGGGGCCCGGCTGGTTCACGGTCACGGCGTCTGCGGCGCCGGGCTACGCCTTCACCGACCCTCTGTCGTCGACGCGCACCTTCACGGGCGAGCTCGCCGGCAGGCTCTCCCCGAACGACCCGGCCTGCGCACCGCAGAACCCCACGCTCTACGGTGCCGCGTTCTACGTCTACAAGAAGACCGATCCGAAGAAGCCCGCCTCCTGGCAGAACTCCGGGCTGCAGACTCTCGTGCTGGCCGAGTACGGTCGCACGAGCAAGCAGAGCAACCGATGGTTTGCGAGCATCGATCCCTCCGCCCTCCCCAGCTTCGTGTGCGGCCCCGGATGGGGCGTGCAGCAGGACAAGGTGCAGTACACCGGCACGTTCGCCTTCCCCGCGAACATCCAGTACCCGGTCGACAACATCGGCTTCCCGCCGCTGTACGACTACCGGCACGAGGAGCTCGGCGCATACGTCACGGTGCCTCCGTGCCCGCCCGCCACGGCTGAGGTGGTCGTGACCCCGGCGACGTGCGATGCCCCGGCGAGCGTCGCACTCGGAGCCATCCAGCACGCCACGTTCGGGCCCCTCACGAGCAGCGCCGGTCGATACAGCGTGACGGCGACGGCCGCTGACGGTCACACGTTCGCGAACGGCAAGACGACTCTGAGCCTCACCGGCAAGCTCGACCCGAAGCTCAGCGCGAAGCACCCGAGCTGCGCACCGCCGCCGTGCATCAGGTCGTCGGCGGTGAGCTACACGTACGATCCCGCGACCAACAGCGGCGTCATCACCGTGCCTGCCGGTGCGGCGGGGGCGACCCTCTGCAAGCCGTTCTCCGTGACGGCAGCCGCCTGGCGCTACCTCGGCGATGGTCAGTGGCCGCAGAAGCTCGAGACGACTCAGAAGCTCGGACCCATCACAGAGCCCGGGGAGTACCCCTTCGCGGCCCCGGTGACCTGCGGTCAGGGCGACATCTACGCGTCCTACCGGGCCGATGACCCCACGCTCGAGCCGACAGAGCACCTGTTCGGACCCAGCAACCCCTTCACCGAGAAGTTCCTGCACGACATGGGCTTCTCGGGTCCCAAGCCCACCTACGTCGTCCAGCCGCGAGGCTGCAACCAGCTCACAGCGGTGCTGCCCACGCACGCGCTGGCCACATGTGAGAGCGGCGCGACCTACTCGCTGCCTGCCGTCGAGCACGTCACGTGGACGGTGGGAGGCATCCCCACTGAGCCCGGCACCTACGACGTCGAGCCCGGCGACGTGGTGACGGTCGTCGCGACCGCCGCGAGCGGCTGGACCTTCCCCGGCGCCAAGCCGAACTCGAAGACCGCACCGTGGTCCAAGAGCTGGACGTTCGTGATCGCACAGCCCGAGGGCGACTGCGCGACGCTCGCCGGTTCGACGGCGGTCGGCGAGTGCCTGAACGACGTGGCGTGGATCCGCTACGAGGTGGTGCTCACCGACCCGTACGCAGAGGCGGCGAACCGCGACGCGAAGCTCGTGCTGAACGGTGCCGGAGGCGAGACGGCGACGCTCGATCTCGGCACGATCCCCGCGTCGGGAACGCTCACCGGCAAGGTGCTGTGGCCCGGGGCCAGCGTGGACCCCCTGACGGGCGAGCCCACCGGATGGCCCGGCTGGGTGCAGGTCGACGGCGCCTGGCAGCCGACGAGCGACCCCGCCTACTTCGGATGGTCGCGCAGCGTGACGAGCGCGACCATCCAGGTGAACCCGGAGATCGTCGTGGCGCTCAGCTACCCGCCGGCCACCCCCGACTGCGACGACACTCCACCGGAGGATCCAGACACGCTCGGGATCTTCCCCACGAACGCGCAGCTCAGCGATCAGTGCACGGCGGATGGCCGCGCGATCCTGACGCTCGGTCTCGTGGAGGGGGTGTCGTTCTTCGAGGACGTCGACTACGCCGTCGACGGAGTGCCCGCGACGAGCGCGACCGTGCGCCTCGCCCCCGGCGTGCACATCGTGACCGCGAGCCCGAAGTCGCCTCGCGACGGACTCGAGGGAGCGACCAGATGGCAGGTGACCGTCACCGGCGGTGGGCAGTGCGGTGA
>JAEYUT010000080.1 GCA_023432305.1 Actinomycetes bacterium | reverse complement strand
GCCCAGGACTGGCTCCTCGCCGTCACCGCCGATGCTCCAGGCTGCGCGCACGAGGCGGTGTCGACCGCCTATTCCCTCACCGATCACGGCATGGAGACCCTGGAGGAGGAGTTCGCGGCGCTCGCCGTCGCCGGCATCGTGCCGCGGGTCGCCCGGGCGGGCGAGTACATCGAGGGGCTGCCGTTCGCCGTGCGGTCGGCACTGCTGCTGGACGGGCAGGCCCAGCTGCAGCCGATGCGCGTGCTCGGCGAGCTGGCGCGGCAGGCGAGCCTCGCGGGGGCCCGCATCATCGAGCGGTGTCGGGTGACAGGTGCCGAGCTCGATGGCGACGTGGTGCGCGTCGAGACGAAGCGAGGCGCCGTTGCCGCTGACCGCCTGGTGCTCGCGACCGGGTATCCGATTCTGGATCGCGGCTTCTACTTCGCCAAGCTCAAGCCGTCGCGCTCCTTCGTGGGGGCCTATCGGGTGCCGCATGAGCTCGACCTGCCCACGGGAATGCATCTGGGGGTGGACAGCGCCGGGTACTCGCTGCGCGTCGACCCCGGGCCGGATGGCACGCCGCTGCTCGTCGTCGGCGGGGGCGCGCACGTCACCGGCCGGGAGGAGCACACGAGCCGTCTCGTCGCCGAGATGGACGCGTGGACGGCGGAGCACTGGCCGGGCGCGCGCCGTGAGCTGCTGTGGGCGGCACAGGACTACCGCACCCCCGACACGGTCCCGTTCGCGGGTGAGCTGCCGCGCGGCGGCGACCGCATCTTCGCCGCGACGGGCTACAACAAGTGGGGCATGACGAACGCCGTCGCCTCCGCGCTGCGCATCTGCGGCCAGCTGCTCGGGTCGACACCCGCGTGGTCGGATGTGCTCGCACGCGGGTCGCGCGGGTGGACCGCTGCCTGGAACCTCCTGCGCGATGGCGCCGAGGTGGCCGGTGAGCTCGCCTCCGGCTGGGTGCAGGCCGAGCTCTCCTCGGACGACGGACCGCCCGCGGAAGGCGAAGGCCGCGTGCTCAGCCGCGGCCTCCATCCGGTCGTCGAGTCGACCGTCGACGGAGTCACCTGCCGGCTTTCCGGCGTCTGCACGCACATGGGGGGCGTGCTCGGCTGGAACGACGTGGAGCGCACGTGGGACTGCCCCCTGCACGGCTCGCGTTTCAGCAGCGACGGCAGCGTGCTCGAAGGTCCCGCAGTTCGCGACCTCGAGCGCATCGCGTCCGAACCGATCCGCGAGAGCAAGGAGGGGTCATGAGCACCGACCACGACCAGAAGGCCGGGCCCAGCGACGACGACCCGCAGGGCATGAAGGGGCAGCTCGACGACTCGATGAACGGGCTCGACGAACCCGATCACGACATCGACGAGGCCTCGCGCGGCATCCCCCAGGAGCCGGACGCCGACTGAGCGCCGAGCTCAGCGTCCGGCGCCGAGGAAGATGACATAGAGCAGGGCCGAGCCCACGAGCGCCATCGCGAGCATGAGGCCGAACTGCAGGCGGGAGTGCACGCGCGGCACGCGCACGGCGAACGCGGCGACGACCATCGCCGCGAACCACACGGCGGTGACGACGACCCCCACGGATGCGACGGGCGCATCGATCGTCATCGTCGCGACGAACATCGTGATCAGAATGGCGGCGAGGATCCCCGCGGGGATCAGCCAGCGCGCCCGTGCTCGCGCCGTGACCCGGGTGACGGGCGTCGCGTGCCCCAGATCATCGGGGGACTGCTCACCGCGCTCGGTCCCTGAAGGCATGGACATGCGCACCTCCGTTCGTTCGCGTCCGGCCACGGTACGCCCCGGTCGCTCCTGCCGCTCGGGGGTTGACGACGTCCGGATGCGGCTGCAGGGACCCGCCGCGTGCGGCGAGTCCCTGCAGTGCCGGGCGGCTCGGGGTCGGGCTCCCCGAGCTGTCAGTCGTCGAGCTGCTGGCCGGAGCGGTCCCGTGCGAACAGCACGGCCACGATCGAGATGGCTGCGCACGCGGCGATGAGCAGGGCGACACCCGCGTACTGGTTGCCGTCGGCGACGATCGCGGTGGCGATGAGCGGCACCGGGCCGCCTGCGATCGCGGCACCCACCTGGTAGCCGAGCGAGGCGCCCGTGTAGCGCACATCCGCGGGGAACGACTCGGCGAAGAACGTGCCGAGCACCGATCCGTAGCTCGCCCAGATGATCGAGAAGCCGATCACGAGCGCCGCGAGCAGCCAGCCGAAGCTTCGCTGGTTCATCATCCACAGGAACGGGTATGCGTAGAGCGCGACGGCGATCGCGCCGCCGATGAACACCTTCTTGCGCCCGACGCGATCCGACACACGGCCCCAGAACAGCATCACCGGGATCGCGAGCACCGCCGCGATGAGCACCGCGTTGAGTGCCTCCACGCGGTCGTAGCCGAGCGAGTTGACGGCATAGGAGACCGAGAAGGTGGCGAAGAGGAAGAAGGTCGCCGTCTCGATGAACTTCGCGAGGATCACGATGACGACCTGGCGCCAGTTGCGTCGCAGCACGAGCGCGAGCGGCAGCCGGGCGGTCGCCCGCTCGGCCTGCACCTTGCGGAACGACGGGGTCTCGTCGACGGTGTGACGGATCCAGAGCCCCACTGCGAGCAGCACGATCGAGATCACGAACGGGATGCGCCATCCGATCGTCAGGAACGCGTCCTCGGGGAAGATCTCGAGGCTCGCGGTCGCGGCGAGGTTGCCGAGTGCGAGGCCGAGAAGCGCGCCCGTCTGCGGCACCGCGCCCCAGAGTCCACGCCGCTTGCGCGGGGAGTACTCGACGGCGAGCAGCAGCCCACCACCCCACTCGCCGCCGAGAGCCAGGCCCTGCACAAGGCGCAGCAGGGTGAGCATGATGGGGGCCCACACGCCGACGACTGCATAGGTGGGCAGCAGGCCGATGAGCACGGTCGAGGCGCCCATCAGAGTGAGCGTCACGACGAGTGTCCTCTTGCGCCCGATCCGGTCGCCCATGTGGCTGAACAGGATGCCGCCGATGGGGCGGATGAGGAAGGACAGGGCGAAGGCCGCCATCGCGAGCATCGTGCTGAGCGTCGGATCATCCGACTGGAAGAACAGGGGGCCGAACACGAGGGCGGACATCGTTCCGTACAGGAAGAAGTCGTACCACTCGATCGCGGATCCGACGGCGGATCCGGCGAGCGCCCGGCGTCGCTCGGACGCCGGGACGAGCTCGCTGGGTTCAGGTTCCTCCGTTGCCGGAGTCGGGGGGATCACCTGGGTCATTATCGCTGCTGCCTCTCTTCGTTGAAGGGGTGGTCGGCGCGCATCTCAGGCGGCCTCTCGCTGCGCGATGAGGTCGAGAGCCACGTCGACGATGAGATCCTCCTGGCCTCCGACCAGACGACGACGTCCGACTTCGAGGAGGATCTCGTGGGCGGGCACGCCGTACTTGGCGGCGGCACGTTCTGCGTGCAGGAGGAACGAGGAGTACACGCCGGCGTAGCCGAGCGTGAGGGTCTCTCGATCCACCTGGACGGGTCGCACCTGAAGGGGGCGCACGATCTCGTCGGCGGCGTCCATCAGGCGGAAGAGGTCGGTGCCGTGATTCCAGCCGAGCTTGTCGGCGACGGCGATGAACACCTCGAGGGGAGCGTTGCCTGCACCGGCGCCCATGCCCGTGAGGCTGGCGTCGACGCGATTGGCGCCCGCCTGGACAGCGGCAACGGAATTCGCGACGCCAAGCGACAGGTTGTGGTGCGCGTGGATGCCGATCTCGGTGGTCGGTTCGAGAACGTCACGCAGTGCGGTCACGCGGTCGGTGACATCCTGCATGGTCTGTGCTCCCGAGGAGTCGACGACGTAGATGCACTGGGCTCCGTAGCTCTCCATGAGCTTCGCCTGCTTCGCGAGGTTCGCGGGGGTGGTCATGGCGCTCATCATGAGGAAGCCGGTGGTGTTGAGACCGAGCTCGCGCGCGGTGGCGATGTGCTGGGCGGAGACGTCTGCCTCGGTGCAGTGGGTGGCGACCCGCACGTAGCTGACGCCCGCAGAGGCGGCGTTCTGGAGGTCGTGGATGGTGCCGACGCCGGGCAGCAGGAGCGTGGCGATCGAGATGCTCTTCGCCACCTCGGCGGCAGCTTCGATGAGCTGCAGGTCGGAGTGGCGACCGAAGCCGTAGTTGACGCTGGAGCCCGCGAGTCCGTCGCCGTGGGCGACCTCGACGGAGTCGACGCCGGCGGCATCCAGCGCGGTGACGATGTCGCGAACGTTCTGCACCGTGTACTGGTGGCCGACGGCGTGGCTGCCGTCGCGCAGGGTGACATCGGAGATGTAGAGCTTCTGGCTGGTGGGGTCGAACATGGCTTACGCCACCTCCTGCGCGCGGATCGATCGGGTCGCGATGGTCTCAGCGGTCCGCAGCGCCGCCGAGGTCATGATGTCGAGATTCCCTGCGTACGCGGGCAGGTAGTGGGCTGCGCCCTCCACCTCGAGGAAGACGGAGGTCTTGAGCCCGGTGAACATCCCGTATCCGGGCACGTCGACGGGCTCCGTGATCGCGTCGAACTGCACGCGCTGCTTGAGGCGGTAGCCCGGCACATAGGCGCTGACCTTCTCGACCATCTCGACGATGGATGCCTCGATCGCGTCCCGGTCGGCGTCGTCCGACAGCACGAAGACGGTGTCGCGCATCATGACGGGCGGGTCGGCCGGGTTGAGGATGATGATCGCCTTGCCTGCCTCGGCGCCGCCGACGCTGCGGAGGGCGGCGGAGGTGGTCTCGGTGAACTCGTCGATGTTGGCGCGGGTGCCGGGGCCGGCGGACTTCGATGAGATGGATGCGACGATCTCGGCGTACTTCACGCTCGTGATGGCGGAGACGGCGGCGACGATCGGGATGGTGGCCTGGCCTCCGCAGGTGACCATGTTGACGTTCTCTGCCTCGAGGTTCTCCTCCAGGTTCACGACGGGTACGCAGTACGGGCCGATGGCCGCGGGCGTCAGGTCGATCAGCCGGATGCCGGGCTTCGCGGCGCGCAGCTTGGCGGCGTTGGCGATGTGGGCGCTGGCGCTCGTGGCGTCGAAGACGATGTCGATGGAGTCGAGTATGTCGTGTTCGATGAGCCCGTCGACGCCTGTCGAGATGGCCGTCACGCCGAGGCGGGCAGCGCGAGCGAGTCCGTCGGAGGCGGGGTCGATTCCGACCATGGCCGCAGCTTCGAGCACCTCCGAGCCGCGGAGGATCTTGATGAGCAGGTCCGTGCCGATGTTGCCGGATCCGATGATGGCCGCGCGGGTGCGTGTCATCCGAAGCCACCTCCTTGTGTGCGAAATAGCGGATGCCGTTCGAAATATCGACATCAGTACGGGATATGGAACACCCATTCCTTTGATGTGTCAACTCGACACTCGTTTGGACTGGGTCCGCGAACCGCCTATACATAGGTGTGTGGCCAGACTGACTCCCGCCGTGATGCGCACGTTCGACATCCTCGAGCTGTTCATCGACGGCCCGGCCGAACTCACGGCCGCTGAGATCGGCACGCGCACCGGGTTCCCGCGCACGAGCATCCACGAGCTGCTGGCCACGCTCGTCGAGCGCGAGTACCTCGTCCGCGACTCGCGCACCGGGGGATACCGGCTCGGGGCGAAGGTGCTGCATCTCGGCAATGCGTACTCGGCCCAGTTCGACCTCCTCGGCGCCGCCAACATGGCGGCGCGGACGCTCGCCGAACGCAGCGGCGAGACCGTGAGCGTCGCCGTGCGCGAAGGCTCCGACGTTCTCTACCTCGCCAAGGT
Source organism: Actinomycetes bacterium (assembly GCA_023432305.1). Classification (GTDB taxonomy): domain Bacteria; phylum Actinomycetota; class Actinomycetes; order Actinomycetales; family Microbacteriaceae; genus Homoserinibacter. The sequence goes on along the minus strand of JAEYUT010000080.1, from coordinate 597 downwards.
GGAAGGCCGCGACACCCTGCGCCTGCCATCGAGCATCGGCCAGCGTCTGCCGGCTCACGTCACCGGTCTCGGCAAGGCGCTGCTCGCCGCGCTCGCGCCCGACGCCGTTCGCGACCTCTACCCCGAGCCTGACAGCCTCCCCGCACTCACCGCCCACAGCATCCGCACCCTCGATGAGCTCGAGCGACACCTCGACGCGACGCGGGCGCGCGGGGGAGTGGCGTTCGAGGTCGAGGAGTCCGCCGCCGACATGCGCTGCGTGGCGGCTCCCGTACGCGCTGCCGACGGCTCCGTCGCCGCTGCGATCAGCATCTCCGTGCCGTTGGCGCGGTGGGCGCAGCGGCCCGACGAGCACTGGATCGACCTCGTGACGGAGGCCGCCGCCGAACTCTCCGGCCAGCTCGGCTACCGCGCGCGCTGAGCCGGGTGGGAGGCTGGAGCCATGAGCACCGAACTCCTCGAGATCGCGCGCAGCATCGCCATCGACGCAGGCGCGCTGGCCGCCCGTCGCCGTCGTGAGGGCGTGGAGGTCGCGGCCACCAAGTCGAGCATCGTCGACGTCGTCACCGCGGCCGACCGCGAAGTGGAGGAGCTCGT
>JAEYUT010000078.1 GCA_023432305.1 Actinomycetes bacterium | reverse complement strand
TGCATGGAATCCACCATGCTCGCTGCGTCGTCGCGCTGCGTCGGCGTGAGAGCACCCGGTGCGAAGTCGAGCACGATGAAATCCGACTGATGTGCACCGATGTGCTTCGCGTACGACGCGGCGTCCTCGCGTGAGGCGAAGCGCCACACCGTCACCTGGTCGGTCACGACCGACTGGCGGCAGGGGATCTCGTACGCGCATGCGTTCGCCGAGTCGTCGCGCATGCCCGTGATGGGGATGCCCGCCTGCTCGAACGTCTCGACGACGTGCACGGCGTCGATGTCCGCCCGCGGATCGCCGCAGCCGCTCAGTGAGAGGGCGAGGAGGGAGGCGAGGATCGCGGAGCTCGCACGCATCTTCATGATCGGAGTCCTTTCCGCCTGTGGCGCGCGGCCCGCGGCCGGCTCATCCGGCCACGGGCCCTGCGCCGCCGTCTACCAGTTGCACTTGTGCGTCGTCGCGCTGCCCAGCCAGTCGGGTTTGTTCGTCCGGTAGCGTTCCAGGTTCCACTGGCCCTCGAAGAACCCTCCGACCACGTGGCAGTCGAACTGCTGCTTGAGCGTGGGCTTGTTCGTGATGGCGGGCCACGGCGTCGTGAGCTCATCCCAGCCGGCGGTCTGCAGGATTGCGATGCCCGCAGCGAGCGCACCGGGTCCGCCGCCTCCGGCCACGCCGGTGTGCACGGCGACGCCCCATGTGGTGCGAGAGAAGTTGTAGCGCACGTCGCCGCCCGCGGTCGTCACGGAGCGACCGCCGAAGAGGTCCGCCCCGAGCCACGGGTCGGCGACCACCGGGTAAGCGTCGCCGGCGTCGTGGGCCACCAGCTGCACGAGCGTCGTGCCGTCGAGTCGGAACGACGTGGGAACGTCCCGGCCGTCGGCATCCACCGCCCAGGCAGGCGCCACTCCGCCGAGGAAGTCACCCGTCGATGACCAGAAGGTGATGAACCCGCCATCATCGCGCGCAACGGCTCCCGCCGGGAGCTGCAGCTCGTGACGGTACTCCGTGGGCGAGGTGGGTCCGTCGATGACGGTCGTGAGCTGCAGCGAGCCGTCGGGATGCGCGATCGGCACGCTCCACGTTCCGTTCGCGTTGTCGAAGCCCGTGAGCCCCGATCCGAGGTCCACTCGGCTCCCCGTGGTGAACGGCAGGCCCAGTGCGATCTCGCCATGGCTGCTCTGGATCGCGCCCTGGTCGCCGGGGGAGTCGGGGAGTTTCGCGCTGTCGGCGGCCGATCGCGCGCTCGTCGGAGTCGGCAGGGTGAGGAGCTCGTCGGGCACGGATCGGAGCGCGTCGACCACGGCTGCGCGATCGAGAGCGTCGTCGCCGGGATCGGCGGCCGCTGCCTGGCTGCCGCCGACCGCGATCATCGCCGCGGCGATCGCCCCTGCCGTGAACTGCGTGAGTGCTGTGCGTCTGCGCATCGTGTCCCGTCTTCTGTCGGCGGCCCCGAGCGGTGCGCCGTCCTGCGCCGGCAAGGCCCAGGGCCGCGCGATGATCCCGCGGGGTGTGAGAATGTGTCAGAGTGCTGACCTTCGCTCACGCTAGAGGCTGTCCACATCGCACGCAAGAGAGTATGACGATTCATTGCATATTCCAGTGACGGGAGTATCATCCGGCTCTGACACCCGCGGAAATCGGCGAGACGCCGTTCTGGATCCTCGCGACTCTCGCCGATGAGCGTCGACACGGTTACGCGATCATGCGCGAGATCGAGCGGGCTTCGGGAGGCGAGGTGACGGTCAAGGTCGCCACACTGTACGCGGCCCTCGAGCGTCTCGAGCGCGCTGGCTGGGTCATCGTCGACGGCGAGGAGGTGGTCGACGGCCGTGCCCGGCGCTACTACCGCCTGACGGCAGATGGCCTCGAGAGGCTCACGGCTGAGGTGCGGCGCATCGAGGCGCGGGCTCATGCCGCACGCGCGAGCATCGGGCTCCGAGCCGCACCCGCGAGAGGCGCGTCATGAGCGTCTCGCTCGAGTCGCGCTACCGTCGCCTGCTCGGCTGGTATCCGGAGGTCTGGCGATCGCAGAATGCCGAGGTGATGCTCGGGACGCTCCTGGATGCCGCCGAGTCCGAGGGGAGGCAGCGCCCGACCCTGCGAGAGTCGCTCTCACTGCTCGCGCACGGGGCCGGGCGACGCCTGGATCTGCGATCCGGTCTTGTTCTCGCGGCTGTCGGCACCACTGCCGCGATTGTCGCGGGGCTCGTGGACCTCACAGCGGTGCCCCTCGCCTCCGCACTGCTCGGCACGGTCGTTCTCGTGATGAAGATGCTCGTCGCGCCCGCCCTCATCGGTGTGGCGCTCACTGCGCTGCTGCGTGAGCGCGGCCTGCTCGGCGCGCCTCGAGCGCTGCTGGCCGCGGCGCTCTGCGTGGCGTCGACGGGCGCGGCGCTCGCGTCGGCCCTGCTCTGGCGGGAGGCTTTCGCCGCGGCTGAGAGCGGTATGGGGGCGGGCGGTTCGGCGGCCGTGATGGCTCTCCTCGCGGGGATCACCTGGATCGCCTGGATCGCCGGAGCGGCGGCGATCGCGGCGCTTGCCGAGTCGTGGCTCGCGTCTGTGGGCGTCGGCCCCATCGATCGGTGGGGCTTCGGGGTCCTGCTCGGAGTGATCATCGCTCCGGTGATTCTCGCGTCCACCGTGGCGGCCGCAACCAGTGTGGTGGCGGGGCTCGCGATGTTCGTGATCGTCTTCGTCGAGCGCGACCGTCGAGTGGGTCGTGCGGTCGCGTCTCGCGAGTCGACCAGCCCGGTGCAGGGCGGACGCAGTGCGGGACGAGTCGTCGCCATCCTGTCAGCGTGGGCAGCGTTCGCGATGGGCGCCGTGGCGTTGGTCGTCGCGTTCAGCGCGGCGTCATGGCCGGGATCACCCCTCGACGGCACTCAGGCGCTCCAGCTCGGAATCTCGGGTGGCTTCGGAAGCGCCCTGCTCGTGACCGTCGCCGCGGCGGCCGCTCTCGCGCCTCGCTCGACCGGTCGCGCGGCAGGTGCTCTCGTGTCGACCGGCATCGGCGCGCTCGGGCTCGCGATCGCCGCGGTGAGTTCGCTGCCGTTCCTCGAGTCCGCGTCGCCTCTTCGCTGGGCCGGACTGCTCGCCGCCGTCGCGTGCGGGGGAGTCGTGCTCGCGCTGCTCGTGCACCGCGTCGTGCGCGGTTCCCAGGCGCTCCGCTCAGCAGCGGCGGCGGCGAGCGGAGCGGGCTACGTCGTGAGTCTCGGCATCGCCGTCACATTCGCGTCCGCGCTGCTCGCGCCGGTGGCCGCGCTGCTCGTCGCGATCTGGGTGTCGCGGCCCCCGCGCACCACAGCGCAGCAGGCCCTGGCATGAGCTCAAGGCCGAGGTCGGCTACGAGGACGGCTGGACCTCGGTGATGCGCGAGGTGCGCAGCACGCGCTCGAGAAGCAGATCGAAATTGTGCGCCATCTCCTGCGCGCCCTCGCCCGGCCACACGTGGAGGGGCTTCGCCGCCCCCTGCGCCTGCTGCAGCGACGTGCGCTCGGGCAGCTGCGGAGCGAGCACGAGCGGCCCGAACATGTCGCGCAGCTCCTTGATGCGGAACTGGTGCTCGAGCGACTGCACGCGTGCACGGTTCACGATGATGCCGAGCGGCTGCAGGCGCGGCGAGATACCGCGGCGGATCTCCTCGATCGCGCGCAGCGCGCGGTCGGCCGCCGCCACCGAGAAGAGCCCCGGCTCGGTCACCACCGCCACGCGGTCGGATGCGGCCCACGCGGTGCGGGTCAGGGCGTTGAGGCTCGGCGCGCAGTCGATGAGCACGAGCTCGTACTCGTTCTCGAGGTGAGCGAGGGCCTCTTCGAGCTTCCAGATGTCGCGGATCGACGGGTGCGGGCCGTCGAAGTTGATCGCCGAGGGAGATCCGATGAGCACATCGATCTTGCCGGTCCGACCGCGGGTCCATCCCGAGGGAGCGATCGCAGCGCGCACGATCTTCTCCTTGGGGGAGGCGAGAACGTCGGCGACATTGAGGTGCCCCGAGACGTCGATGTCCATGCCGGTCGACACATCCGACTGCGGATCCAGGTCGACCACGAGAGTGGAGACACCTCGAGCGAACGCCGCCGACGCCAACCCGAGCGTCACGGTGGTCTTTCCCACGCCCCCCTTGAGGGAGCTGACGCTGAGCACATGCACGAGAATGGAGCCTACCTTCACTAGTCTGGGAGAAGCCAAACCCCCTTTTCTCACGCTGGTGATCCCGGCGGGAAGGACACCTATGTTCTCGAAGATCCTGGTCGCCAACCGTGGAGAGATCGCGATTCGTGCCTTCCGGGCCGCCTATGAACTGGGCGCGAAGACGGTGGCGGTCTACCCCTGGGAGGACCGCAACTCGCTCCACCGTCAGAAGGCGGACGAGGCGTACCTCATCGGCGAGAAGGGTCACCCGGTGCGCGCGTACCTGGATGTCTCGGAGATCATCCGGGTCGCCAAGGAGTCGGGCGCCGACGCGATCTACCCGGGTTACGGGTTCCTCTCCGAGAACCCCGAGCTCGCGCAGGCGGCTGCCGACAACGGCATCACCTTCATCGGACCGGGCAGCGATGTGCTCGAGATGGCGGGCAACAAGGTCACCGCGAAGGAGCGCGCGATCGCCGCAGGCGTCCCCGTGCTGAAGTCCACCCCGGCGACCACCGACATCGAGGAGCTGCTGCGCGGCGCCGATGAGATCGGCTTCCCGGTGTTCGCGAAGGCCGTGGCGGGCGGTGGAGGTCGCGGAATGCGCCGCGTCGACACCCGCGAGGAGCTTCGTCCTGCGCTCGAAGCGGCGATGCGCGAAGCCGACAGCGCCTTCGGTGACGCGACGATGTTCGTGGAGCAGGCGGTCGTGCGTCCGCGTCACATCGAGGTGCAGATCCTCGCCGACGGCACGGGCGAGACCGTCCACCTGTTCGAGCGCGACTGCTCGGTGCAGCGCCGTCACCAGAAGGTCGTCGAGATCGCCCCCGCACCGAACCTCGACGAGGCCACCCGGCAGGCGCTCTACCGCGACGCGATCGCGTTCGCGAAGTCGATCGGCTACGTCAACGCGGGCACGGTCGAGTTCCTTCTCGACACGGCGGGGGAGCGCGCCGGCCAGCACGTGTTCATCGAGATGAACCCGCGCATCCAGGTCGAGCACACCGTCACCGAGGAGGTCACGGATGTCGACCTCGTGCAGTCGCAGATGCTGATCGCCTCCGGGTCGACGCTCGCCGAGCTCGGGCTCGCGCAGGATCAGATCCACCTGCGCGGCGCCGCACTGCAGTGCCGCATCACCACCGAGGACCCGTCGCAGGGCTTCCGCCCCGACACGGGCAAGATCACGACCTACCGTTCCCCGGGCGGCGGCGGTGTGCGTCTCGACGGCGGAACGATCGCCGCGGGCGCTCAGATCAGCCCCCACTTCGACTCGATGCTCGCCTAGATGACATGCCGCGGTCGCGACTTCCCGGCAGCCGTGGCGCGCGCGCGTCGCGGACTGGCCGAGTTCCGCATCCGCGGCGTCGCCACGAACATTCCGTTCCTGCAGGCGGTGCTCGACGACCCGGCCTTCGTCGCCGGCGACGTCGCGACCTCGTTCATCGAGGAGCGTCCCGAGCTGCTGAAGGGCCGCGTGTCGCGCGACCGCGGCACCAAGATCCTCAACTGGCTCGCGGATGTCACCGTCAACCAGCCCCACGGTGATGGCGCCGGAGCGATCGACCCCGCGACGAAGCTGCCCGAGGTCGACCTCACCCAGTCGGCGCCGAGCGGATCTCGGCAGCGTCTGCTCGAGCTCGGCCCCGTCGGGTTCGCGGCGGCTCTGCGCGAGCAGAAGACGCTCGCCGTGACCGACACGACGTTCCGCGACGCCCACCAGTCGCTGCTGGCGACGCGGGTGCGCACCAAGGACCTCGTGGCCGTCATGCCGCATGTCGCGCGACTCACGCCCGAGCTGCTGTCGGTGGAGGCCTGGGGCGGGGCGACCTACGATGTCGCACTCCGCTTCCTCGGGGAGGACCCGTGGGAGCGTCTCGCGAAGATGCGCGCGGCTCTGCCGAACATCGCCATCCAGATGCTTCTGCGCGGCCGCAACACCGTCGGCTACACGCCGTACCCGACCGAGGTGACCGAGGCCTTCGTGCAGGAGGCCGCCGCGACCGGCGTCGACATCTTCCGCATCTTCGATGCGCTGAACGATGTCGACCAGATGCGTCCCGCGATCGACGCGGTGCTCGCGACCGGGTCGACCGTGGCCGAGGTGGCGCTGTGCTACACCGGCGACCTGCTCGACCCGAACGAGGATCTCTACACGCTCGACTACTACCTGCGCCTCGCGGAGCAGATCGTCGATGCGGGTGCCCACATCCTCGCGATCAAGGACATGGCGGGTCTGCTGCGCGCCGGCGCGGCCGAGAAGCTCGTCGCGGCACTGCGCGAGCGCTTCGATCTCCCGGTCCACGTGCACACCCACGACACCGCGGGCGGCCAGCTCGCGACCCTTCTCGCGGCGGCCCGTGCCGGCGCGGATGCGGTGGATGTCGCAAGCGCTCCCATGGCCGGGACCACCAGCCAGCCGTCGCTCTCGGCGCTCATCGCCGCGACCGCGCACACCGATCTCGACACCGGCATCTCGCTGCAGGCGGTGAGCGACCTCGAGCCGTACTGGG
>JAEYUT010000336.1 GCA_023432305.1 Actinomycetes bacterium | reverse complement strand
AACCGGTCGACGAGCAGCGGCGACTCGGGGGCGATGATCGCCTGGTCCTTCATGCGCTCGAAGTAGTCGCGGATGCTGGGCGTGTCGTAGATGATCTCCATGCCGCGGCCGCCGAGAACGTAGCTCGGGCGCACGAGCACGGGATAGCCGATGCCCTCCGCGATCTCGACGGCGCTCTCGACGTCGACGGCGGTGCCGTTGCGCGGTGCGGACAGCTGCGCGCGGTCGAGGATCTCGGAGAAGAGTCCGCGCTCCTCGGCGAGATCGATCGCGCTCGGGCTCGTGCCGAGGATCGGGATGCCCGCGGCCTCGAGGCCCTTCGCGAGCCCGAGAGCCGTCTGGCCGCCGAGCTGCACGACGACGCCCACGAGTTCACCCGACTGCGATTCGGCGTGGATGACCTCCAGCACGTCCTCGAGGGTGAGCGGCTCGAAGTAGAGGCGGTCGCTCGTGTCGTAGTCGGTCGAGACCGTCTCGGGGTTGCAGTTGATCATGATCGTCTCGAAGCCCGCATCGTGCAGAGCGAACGAGGCGTGCACACACGAGTAGTCGAACTCGACACCCTGCCCGATGCGGTTCGGGCCGGATCCGAGGATGACGACCTTGCGCTTGCTGCTCGGCGCCACCTCGGTCTCGAGGTCGTAGCTCGAGTAGTGGTACGGCGTGAGGGCGGGGAACTCGCCCGCGCAGGTGTCGACCGTCTTGAAGACAGGACGGACGCCCGCGGCCCAGCGCTGCTCGCGCACCTCCTGCTCGCCCAGGCCCCGCAGCTCGGCGATCTGCGCGTCCGAGAAGCCGTGATCCTTCGCGAGACGGAACAGCGACTCGTCGAGCGACTCCGCTGCCGCGATCTGGTCGGCGACCTCGTTGATGAGCACGATCTGGTCGATGAACCAGGGGTCGATCTTGGTGGCCTCGAAGACCTCCTCGATCGTCGCACCGAGACGCAGCGCCTGCTGGACGGCGATGATGCGCCCGTCTGTCGGCGTCTTCGAGAGCTCGAGCAGCTCCTCCTTGGTGAGAGACTGCTCGCCCCAGTGGAAGCTGGATCCGCGCTTCTCGAGCGAACGGAGCGCCTTCTGGAGGGCCGTGGTGTAGTTGCGGCCGATCGCCATCGCCTCGCCCACCGACTTCATGGTGGTGGTGAGGGTCGCATCCGCCGAGGGGAACTTCTCGAACGCGAAGCGCGGCACCTTGACGACGATGTAGTCGAGGGTCGGCTCGAACGACGCCGGGGTGACCTTCGTGATGTCGTTGGGGATCTCGTCGAGGCGGTAGCCGATCGCGAGCTTCGCGGCGATCTTCGCGATCGGGAAGCCGGTCGCCTTCGAGGCGAGCGCCGACGAGCGCGAGACACGCGGGTTCATCTCGATGACGATCACGCGACCGTCCTTCGGGTCGATCGCGAACTGGATGTTGCAGCCGCCCGTGTCGACGCCCACCCGTCGGATGATGTCGATGCCGATGTCGCGCAGGTTCTGGAACTCGCGGTCGGTGAGGGTGAGGGCGGGGGCGACGGTGATGGAATCGCCCGTGTGCACGCCGACGGGGTCGACGTTCTCGATGGAGCACACGACGACGGTGTTGTCGGACGTGTCGCGCATGAGCTCGAGCTCGTACTCCTTCCAGCCGAGGATCGACTCCTCGAGGAGCACCTCGGTGGTCGGCGACTGGTGCAGACCGTCGGTGACCATGCGGATCAGCTCCTCGCGCGTGTACGCGAAGCCGGATCCGAGTCCGCCCATCGTGAAGGAGGGACGCACGACGAGCGGCAGGCCGAGGTCCTCGGCAGCTTCGAGCGCTTCGTCGAGCGTGTGCACGATGTACGACTTGGCGACATCGGCGCCCGCCTCGAGCACGAGGTCCTTGAAGAGCTGGCGGTCCTCACCCTTCTTGATCGCCTCGACCTTCGCACCGATGAGCTCCACGCCGTGCTTGGCGAGGATGCCGGCCTCATCGAGCGCGATGGCGGCGTTGAGGGCCGTCTGGCCACCGAGGGTCGGCAGGATCGCGTCCGGCTTCTCCTTGATGATGATGGCCTCGAGGATCTCGTTGGTGATCGGCTCGATGTAGGTCGCGTCGGCGAAGTCGGGGTCGGTCATGATCGTGGCCGGGTTGGGGTTCACGAGGATGACGCGCACGCCTTCGCTGCGCAGCACGCGGCACGCCTGGGTGCCGGAGTAGTCGAATTCGGCAGCCTGTCCGATGACGATCGGGCCGGAGCCGATGACGAGGACGCTGTTGATGTCAGGGCGCTTGGGCACTAGTCGTTCTTCTTCGCGATGTCAGCCGCGACCATGTCGCGGAACCGGTCGAACAGGTAGTTGGCGTCGCGGGGACCCGCGGCGGCTTCCGGGTGGTACTGCACCGAGAAGGCGGGGATGTCGAGGGCGCGCAGGCCCTCCACGACGTTGTCGTTGAGGCCGACGTGGCTGACCTCGAGGCGGCCGTAGCCGTTGGGGCTCTCGATCACCTCGTCGAGCGGCGCGGCCACAGCGAAGCCGTGGTTGTGCGCGGTGATCTCGACGCGACCGGTGGCCTTGTCGAGCACCGGCTGGTTGATGCCGCGGTGGCCGAACGGGAGCTTGTAGGTCTCGAGTCCGAGCGCGCGGCCCAGCAGCTGGTTGCCGAAGCAGATGCCGAAGAACGGCAGCCCCTCATCCAGCACGGAGCGCAGCAGTCCGACGTGCGCATCGGATGCACCGGGGTCGCCGGGGCCGTTGGAGTAGAACACGGCGACGGGCTCGATCGCGAGGAGCTGCTCGAGGGAGACGTCCTGCGGGAGCACGTGCACCTCGAACCCGCGGTCGGCGAGGTTGTCGATCGTCGCCTGCTTGACGCCGAGGTCGAGCACCGCGAGGTTGCCGAGGCGCTCGCCGCGGGCCGGGGTCACCTGGGCGGACGTCACCGACACCTGGGCGGAGAGGTTCTGGCCCGCCATCTGGGCGCCGCCGCGCACGATCTCCAGCTGCTCGTCGGGGTCGAGTGCGGCCTCGGGGCCCGAGAAGATCCCGGCGCGCATCGATCCGACGGAGCGGAGTCGGCGCGTGACGGCGCGGGTGTCGATCCCGCTGATGCCCACGACCTCGTTCTTCACCAGGTCGTCATCGAGCGAGCCGTCGGCGCGGAAGTTCGACACGATGCGGGAGGGGTCGCGCACCACATACCCTGCGACCCAGATGCGCGTGGATTCGGGGTCTTCGTCGTTGACACCCGTGTTGCCGATGTGCGGCGCGGTCATGACGACGATCTGGCCCGCATAGCTGGGGTCGGTGAGGGTCTCCTGGTAGCCGGTCATGCCGGTGGCGAAGACAGCTTCGCCGAGGGTGCGCCCCCGCGCGCCGTATGCGCGTCCCGTGTAGCGGGTCCCGTCCTCCAGGACGAGGACGGCTGCGTCGGTGTGGGTCATTCTGAAGCCTTCTCTGCAGGGTTGGCGGTGGTCGCCTCCGTCTCGGCGCGCGCGGCGGCGAGGGCGGTGGGCGAGAGTGCGGTGAGCGCGTCGAGGAGCACCTGGGGGTCATCGCCGCGGAAGTAGCTGTCGACGAGGGTCTCCCCCAGCGTCCAGCGCACGAAGACGAGCTGTCCGTCGCCCACGCTCTTGTCGATCGTCCAGGAGGCGAGGCCGACTCCCGAGATCTCCTCGGTCGGGATGAACGCCGGAACGTTCCCCGCGAGCGTCATGACGAGTCCGCCGCGCGTGAGCTCGAGCAGCGCCTTGGCGCGGAACCCGAGCCCGCCCACGACGACGCGCTCGAGCGGGTTGTCGGCGAGCGTCGTCGCGACGTACAGCGCCATATAGGTGCGCAGCACGTCGCCGACCTCAGCGGGAGCGACCGGGACGACATCGAGGTGCGCCTGTCGCCGGCGGCGGTTGCGCCATCCGAGCCACATGAACGCGAAGGCGATCAGCAGCATGCCGCCGATCACGAAGGCGGGCCAGAAACGGTCAAGCATGGGAGACCTCCTCAGCGGGTCGGAGCTCGCCGTCGAGCACGGTGGGCACGCCGCCATGGATCGTGGCGACGACACGGCCGGGAAGCTCCCGGCCGAAGAACGGGGAGTTGACGCCCTTGCCCTTGAGGTGCGCGACGCTGAACACGCTCGACGCGGTCGGCGCTCGCCTCCACGTCTGCCACCTCTCGACCGCGGGCAGCGTCGAGGTGATCCGGTGGGCGAAGGCCCGCGGCATCGCCGTCACCGCCGAGGTCACTCCCCACCATCTGCTTCTCA
>JAEYUT010000223.1 GCA_023432305.1 Actinomycetes bacterium | reverse complement strand
CCCGAGGTCGGGCGTCACAGGCTCGTCAGCGGTCGTGTCGGCCTCCGTCTGGTCCTCGCGGGGATCGGGCCGGTCGGCGGGCGGCGGCACGATCGACGACCGCGGCGAGGACACGGGAAGGCAGCGTTCCGACGACGGCTGCGACTTCGGATCTCGTCGCCGCCGGCGAGACCTGATGGCCATGATCCGCGACGAGGTCGGCGAACTCGTCCCACCCTCCGCGGATGCGCGCGAGCGCTGTCGGCGCGGTGCGTCGCAGGTGCCGACGTCGGGCTTTCGCCCCGATGACGACGAGGAACGGCGCGATCAGAATGAACGCGACGAGCGCCGCGATCCCGATCACCCGCAGCACCTGCAGCAGCGCCGCAAGCCCGAGGTCGGGCGTCACAGGCTCGTCAGCGGTCGTGTCGGCCTCCGTCTGGTCCTCGCGGGGATCGGGCCGGTCGGCGGGCGGCGGCACGATCGACTCGGGGCGGGACACAGTGGTCGGCTCCTGCGGCTCCTCGTCGGGGATCGGGCGGGGCGGCGGCACGGGATCGATGGTCACCCAGCCGTGCTCGGCCGTCTCGACTTCGATCCACGCGGTGATGTCGGATCCCCGCACGACCGTCTCCGCGGCCGTTCCGGCAGATTCCGGCGCGAACCCCATGACGACCCGCACCGGGAAGCCGAGACGGTGGGCGAGCAGCGCGGCGGCGACCGCATACTGCTCCGCGTCTCCGATCATGAGGGGCGCGTCGACGAGCTCGGCGAGACGGTCGAGCGAGTGCCCCGAGCGGCTCGCGGGCTCGTCGTTCGCGAGTCCGTGGCTGATGTAGCCGCTCGCACGCAGCCAGTCGATGGCCGCGAGAAGCCGGGCTCCGGGGGTCCCGGCCCCGGATGCGGCCTCATCGACGGCTGTGACGAGGACGTCAGGGGGGTCCGCCGTGCGAGGTGTGTCGGTGCCGCCGGGGGTCGCGCGGGCGAGGGCATCGAGGCTCGGCTGGTCGGGCAGAAGGGTCCGAAGCATGTAGCTGTCGCCGTCGCGAAGGCCCGCGAGGTCGGCTGCGGTTCCCGTGACGAGGTTGACCGCGAAGCCGTCATCGAGCTCGACCGCTCGTCGGCTGGTGAAGGCGATGCTGACGATGTCGCCGACGGTCGGCACCCAGACGCCGGAGTAGCCGTCGACGGCGATCTCGAGATCGACAGTTCGCCCCGAGGAGCCGTCCCGTGACACGGCCGTCGGCAGACGCACGAACACCCCGGAGGCGGAGTCCACGCTCGCGCTCCCGACGGCGTAGACGACCCCGTCGTAGCTGTCGAGCGTCGCGAGTCGGATGCGCGCGCCGCTCGGCAGGCCCGCGATGCGCAGCATGACCTCATCGGCGCGGTCCTCGCGCAGGTACCGCCGGAACTCCGCCAGCGGGCTGGCGTGATCGCGCGGGTCGAAAGGCTGTGCGACGACGTTGCGCAGCACCTCGCGCTCGCGCTGCGGGGGCAGCGCGGCAACCGCCGCGACGGAAGCTGTGGAGGTGATGGCGAGGATCGCGACCGCGGCGACGAGCGTCCGCGCTTCGACTCCGAGTCGCAGCGGCCCGGATGCGGCGTCGCGGGCGAACCGCCTGGTCACCTCCCGCCGTCGCCTCCACCGCCGCCAGCTCCCCCACGCGACGCACGTCACGAGCATCGCGACGCCGACGAGCGGCGGCAGCGGCGCATCCGCCGGGCCGAAGATGATGCCGACGATGAAGATGAGGGCGGGGATGAGCGCGGCGAACTCCCCCATGCGGGCGCGAAACGCGATCGTGCCCGCGGCGACGGTGCCCCCGAGGAGCAGCACGAGTGCCGGCACGAGAAGGGCCTGGTAGTCGCCTACGGGAAGCGTGATGGTGAGCAGCTGCTTCCAGCCGAGCGCGACGCCCGCGAACAGGTCGGAGAGCCCCTCCAGGGACGGCAGGATCCCCCCGACTGCTTTGGCGGGCACCGCGAGCGGCACCCCGACGAGCCCGAAGATCGCTGTCGTCGCGATGATCGTCAGCCAGCCGGGCCAGCGCATCTGCGCGGACACGGCCGCGATGAGCGTGCCGAGGATGATCGCCGCCGCGGCGAGCACGAGGAACTGCGTCGAACGGTAGATGGGCCACAGCGCCATCGACGCGATCCCCATCGTGAGCACCAGCTGCAGCGCGTCGCCGAGCATGCCGATGCGCAGCCGCTCACGCGTCACGTCGGGTCCGCTCATGCGATCGCCGCCGATCGGGCGAGCGCGGAGCGCAGCTCGTCCAGGTATCCGATGGTGAGCACGCGCAACCCGCCGACACGGCGCATGCCCGGCTCCGCTTCGAGATCGCAGATCACGGCCACCACGTCGACGTCGGCGGGGAAGCGCGCCGCGCACGCCCGCAGGTCCTGCGCCCGGGTGCCTGATCCGCCGATGAGGAACACGACGGAGAGTCCCGGGATCTCGTCTGCGACGAGCCGTGCGACATCTCGGAGGGGAAGCGCTGTGGGCGCCGCGTCGACGACAGCGAGGTCGTCGAGCAGCCGCTCCGGCAGGTGCACGGCGAGCGGCCGGACGGCGAGCACCCGCCGCTTCGCGAAGTCCGGGGTGAGCGCGGAGACCACGACGGAGACGGTGCGGCCGTCGCGCACCGCGCGCACGCCGAGCGATCCGGCGACGCTCACCGCGAGTTCGAACTCCTCCTCGCTCGAGAAGTCGGCGGTGCAGAGGCTGAGTCCCACGACCAGATGGCTGCGCCGCGTCTGCTCGAACTGGCGCACCATGTAGGTGCCCGTCCTGGCAGTCGACTTCCAGTGGATGTGGCGTCGGTCATCCCCCGACTGGTACTCGCGCAGCGCGTGGAACGCGACGTCGCTCGAGGTGAGGTCGCGGGTGGGCGAGCCCTCCAGATCGCGGATGAGACCGGTGCTGGTGGACGGGACGCTCACCGTGTGCGGGTGCACGACGAGCTCCGCGCGATCGGTCCACTCCAGTTCGCGGCGGACGAGCCCGAGCGGGTCGGCGCGCACCGTGCGCACCGGTCCGACGCTCACGATGCCGCGGCGGCGCGTCGGGATGGCGACGTCGACCGTGGTCGCGCTCGACCGTCTCACGCTCGGAACGACCAGCTCGACCACTTCCGGCCCCACGGGCACCTCGAGAACGGCGGCGAGGGTGCGCCGCGTGCTCGCATTGCGCACCTCGATCGTGCCGTGGGCCGGCTCCCCCACCACGGCGCGGTGGTGGGCGAGGTCCAGCGTCATCTCGAACGGCGCGCGCCCCGCGAGCACGAGAACGGCGACGATCGCGAGCGCGACGCACGCCCACCCCGCTGCGACCAGCTCCACCCAGCCGAACAGGTATCCGGTTGCGAGCCCCAGCGGAATCAGCGCGAGCACCGACCAGCCGAGCGGGGTGATCACCGAGCTGAGGCGCGCCGCCGCATTCCGGAGCGCGGCTCCGACCGCCTTCGCGACCCGAACCGTCGCGACGACGGAATCCGCGAGCAGGCCCGTGCGCGCGCCGACCAGACGGGCGCGCGTGTTCGCGAGCCCGGTGGTGACGGCCGGCGCGGTGGCATCGCGGCCTCCCGCTGCTGCGCGAGGGCTCACACGGCTTGCCGATCGCTCGGGGGCGGCGTCTCGAGCAGCAGCTGCGCGACGATGCTGGATGCCGTCACCCCGTCGAATTCCGCCTCCGGGTCGAGCACGAGGCGGTGCGCGAGCACGGGCTCGGCGAGCGACTTGATGTCGTCCGGCACGACGTAGTGTCGGCCGCTCGCCGCAGCGAGGGTCTTCGCCGCGCGGATGAGGGCGAGCGCCCCGCGCACGCTCGCGCCGAGACGCACCTCGGTCGCCGAGCGCGTCGCGTCGACGAGGCGCGAGACGTAGTCGTTGATCGACGGGTCGACGTGGACGGTGCGCACGAGGGCGGCGTAGGCCACGACGTCCGCTGCGCTGATGACGGCGGGGAGGGTCGTGTCGTGCGCGCGCGTTCCCGCGCCTTCGAGGATGCGCACGGTCGACGCGTGGTCGGGGTAGCCGATCGAGGTCTTCAGCAGAAAGCGGTCGAGTTGCGCTTCCGGAAGTCGGTAGGTGCCGGCCTGCTCGATCGGGTTCTGGGTGGCGATGACCATGAACGGGCTGCCGACCGCGCGGGTCGCGCCGTCGACCGTCACGCGCCCCTCCTCCATGACCTCCAGCAGCGCGGCCTGCGTCTTGGGGCTCGCACGGTTGATCTCGTCCGCGAGCACGACGTTCGCGAACACGGGCCCGGGATGGAAGTCGAACGCCCCCGTGCGCTGGTCGTAGATGCTCACACCCGTGATGTCGCCCGGGAGCAGGTCGGGCGTGAACTGGATGCGGTTGGATGAGCCGTCGACGCTCTGCGCGATCGCACGGGCGAGGGAGGTCTTTCCCGTTCCCGGGAAGTCCTCGAGCAGCAGGTGACCTTCGCTGAAGAGCGCGATGAATCCGAGACGGATGACGAACGTCTTGCCGAGGAGCACATGCTCGACCCCGGACACGAGGCGTCCGAAGACGTCATGGAATCCGCTCGCCTGCTCTGGCGTCATCGTCATGGGATGTCCTCTCGGGAAGGGGGCGGGGGCAGGGTCCTAGTGCGGGGCATCGGACCAGTCATAGGTGCGCGTGTAGACCGCACCCCCGGATGTCACCGATACCACCAGGTCGGGGGGCGAACCTGGTCCCCCCACGCCGGTGACCTCGCAGACGCCGGGCGTTCCGGGGTCGTCGTCGGGACCGCAGGTGAAGCTGACGCTGTCGTAGCCCGGTCCGCTTCCGGCGACGGCCGGCCCCGAGGTCCACGACCAGTAGCCGGTCGCGGGGCTGCCCGGTGTCGACGGTGCTGTCTCGACGGCGATCAGACCGGTGAGCTCGATGCGCACCGCACGTCCGATGGTGACGGGCGACGACCAATCCGGGCTGCAC